>JAGPFK010000056.1 GCA_018056585.1 Clostridia bacterium
TTACGCGGCATGGTATCATCAATCATCAGGAATGACAGATCCTCTTTCTCAATGAGCTCATGAACAGCCTTCAAATCACCGCCGAACCCGGACAGAAACAGACACAGCAACTCATATCGATGAGCCGTATCATGCCCAGCCGACCAGGCGTAATATGAATGGCCGAACCAGGTTGAGCGGCCGGATAGAAAAAAGGAATGGTAGTGGTACGGCGCGGTGACAAACACATCATCAGGCTGAGTGTTGGCTGTAATCCAGTTGACCAAAGGTGAGTTTGAGTCAATACTGATTGTATTCTGATTGATATTTTCCATAATCCGGCATTCATACAGACCGGTGATCATCAGTGGGAAACAAAGAATAATGGCTGTCAGACGGGCTCTGAAGGCTGGTTTTTTCCCTGCTGACCAGAGCCGGACCAGCAAATCTGCCAGGTATATGTTGGATAAAGCGATTGAAATGATCACATATTTGTGATTAACCGTTATGTCAGGAGTGAGAGAAACCGTAAAAGCAAAAATCAATGGCAGCAGAAACGATGAGATCAGAATTTTCCTCCGACGGCCTGGCATGAAAAAAGCGATAGCCAGCAAAGGCAAAGCAATTCCTGTTACATGCAAAAGGTAGATCAGAATGCCAGGCAGGCTTCGGTCAGCGGAGATAAAACCAAAATAAAGCCGGGGCTGGACCACACGGGAAGCTCTACCGCTGAAAAACTGCGATTGCAATAAAGCAGAAAAGACAGAAGCGACCGCCAGCAATAAGATAAAAAGCCGATGAATCGAGAAAAGGGCTACGGGAACGAGGATAAGAAGCAGCGCAATGAGGGCTGATCCATGCCAGTAGGGCAAGAGCAAGCAGATCAGCAAAGCGAGTGCATATCTTTTTTTGACGTCAGGCGACAAAGGCCGCCAGCCATCCGGTTTAAAAAAATGTTTTAAACCCACATGCATACCGGCTTGCAAATCTGGTAAAACAATCAATAAAACAATCAGCAGCAGCGAAAAACCAGATAAAAAATGCCGCTGGTTTGCATAGACATTGATACCCCACAACCCCCAGTCGTCATTGGGCGTGTTTCCGATAAAGGAAGCCTGATGCCATAGGGCGCTCAAAATATGACTGAAAGCCTGAGGTCCTCTGCCATATGTATTGAAAAGTGAATGCAAATGGGTAAAAAAAGCAGCTGAGCTGCGAAAAAACAGCATCAGAGGCGTTAAAAAGAACGTGGCTGTCCGCCCGGTCAACCGAACGGCCAAAAAACCAAGCAGAACGCAAAAAGAGAGGAAGGAGAGCAGGCTCGGCACATTAATGGCCCAGTCGATCGGCAGTCCAAGGACGTTTAAATTACCGCAAAGAAAAAAGAACATAAAATGGTAGGAGATGCCATCTCGCGGGAAATGCGGGTATTCTGTCGGCCAATTTCGTCCCCGGGAAAAAGAGCTGACCAATGCCGTATGCGGCGCAAAGTCGCTGAAGACTGAATAGCCGGCATGGATCTGAGTTCCGATTCGATAAAAAGTGCCAAACATCAGCCAAACCGAAAACAAGACCCAGAACAATAAAACGGCCAGCAGGAACCCTACGGATTGACCGCGGCAGGCTTGTTTTATTTTCGGCCAGCCTGAAAACAAATCGGCCCGTTTTTTATAAATGATCATGGCGAGCCAAGCAGAAAGCCCGAGAAGGACCAATAAGTTTGCAGGCAGAAGAGGATGAATGGATGATGGTATGAAACAATTAAAAAGGTAAGCCAGTCCATAAGTGAGCCAGCTTAACAAAAGCAGCCCAACACTGGTTGCCACCGCCAGGCGCAGCAGCAAGACTGTGAGAAAAGATTGACAGAAGGGCTTGGCTGTCTGTGCGCTGCCCATCTGCTCTATCCAAACATGGGGTTCCCCCAGACAGATTTTAGTGATCTGCCAGCCGGCAAAAACGGCGAAACAAAGCCAGAGTACCGCAATCATGCAGGATCCTGCTCGTCTTTTTGTTTTGATTCGGGTTGCCGGGTGTCTTCCGCGATGATATAGCGCGGTCTTCCTTTGACCTCGGTGAATATCCGGGCAAGATAAATGCCGATGAGCCCGAGACTGATCATGATGCAGCCGCCAATCAGAAGCTGAAGTAAAATAACGGTTGTAAAACCAGTTGCGGCCCGTCCGGTAAAGAAACGGACCAATGTCTGAATGGCCAAAATCAAAGAACCAATCAGCATGATCATGCCCAGAACGGTCACAAATTGCAACGGCATGACTGAGAAACTTGTAATGGCATTGAGACTGAGGGCAAGCAATTTAAAGGTCGACCACTTACTTTTTCCCGATTGGCGCTCCGCAACGTCAAATGTGAAGGTTGTGCGATTAAAGCCGAGCCAAGAGGACAAGCCGCGGAAAAATGTATCATGTTCTTTTAATCGGCGCCATTCCTCCACGACCCGCCTATCCAGCAATTTAAAATCTGACGCGTCGCGCAGATCAATGCCTGAAAATTTTCTGAATAATCCGTAAAATATCTTGGCGTTTAATTTACTGATGAGGCTTTCTTTACCCCGATATGACTTGACGCCCTCCACAATATCATATCCTTGCTGCCAGAGACGAAGCATTTCAGGGATATACTCCGGCGGGTGCTGCAGATCGCCATCCATCAGGATCACAGCATCTGCATCTGCATGATCCAGTGCCGCGCAGATGGCCGCCTCTTTACCGAAGTTTCTTGAAAAACGTAAGCCAATGAAGCGCTTATCCTGCCGGCATGCTTCCCGGATGATTTCCCAGGATCGATCCGTTGAGCCATCATCGATCATAAGAATTTCAAAATCATATCCGGTTGATTCCAGGATTGGAACGACCGTGTTAAGGGTCTTTTTAATTTGTTCCTCCTCATTATAGAAAGGAATGAGCACTGCGATTTTCAACAAGACACCCCCGTTAGACCACAACATCATCAGACACGCCATGCGTATGATGATATTCTATCACAGACAATAAAAATCGTAACAAATGACTCGAATCTTTTATAAAAAACAGGATAAAAGCATTGAACTCAATGCCCCTTCGGTATACAATACAAAATGGCTTATATCACTGGCAACCGGATGACCGGAAATAATCATATGGGGAGCGTGACAAATATGGCCACGATGATGAAAAAGAGTATAAAAGATATTGATGTGGCAAACAAGCGTGTGATTGTTCGTGTGGACTTTAATGTTCCACTCGATAAGGAAACAGGAGACATTACTGATGACAGAAGGATTCGGGCAGCTTTGCCGACCATCCAGTATTTGATGAGTCAAAAGGCGCGTGTTATTTTAGTTTCCCATCTGGGCCGACCGAAGGGCGGGTTTGACCCGAAGCTCTCGATGAAACCGGCGGCTGAGCGTTTGTCTGAACTGCTGGGCCAGCCAGTTCTTTTGGCTTCTGATGTCATTGGCGAGGATGCAAGAAAAAAAGCCGAGGCGTTGCAGCCTGGTGAAGTCCTGATGTTAGAAAATGTTCGCTTCCATAAAGAAGAAACGAAAAATGATCCGGCTTTTGCACGTGAATTGGCGTCCCTGGCTGATGTTTATGTCAATGATGCGTTTGGAACAGCTCACAGAGCCCATGCGTCGACGGCTGGTTTGGCACGTTTCCTGCCGGCTGTCAGCGGCTTTCTGATTCAGAAAGAGATCGAAATCATGGGAGCTGCACTTGCTGATCCGGCAAGGCCTTTTGTTGCGATCCTGGGTGGCGCGAAGGTTTCAGACAAAATCGGCGTCATCGAGAATTTGCTTGATAAAGTGGATACTTTGATCATAGGCGGTGGCATGGCCTATACTTTTTTGGCGGCGACGGGGCGAAATGTTGGCCTTTCTATTTGCGAAAAAGACAAGATAGACCTTGCCGCGAACCTGATGGCTAAGGCCGAAGCGAAGCATGTCAAGCTGTTGCTGCCGTCAGATGTGGTGATTGCGGACCGTTTTGCTGAAGATGCAAACACCCGCGTTGTAACGGTAGATCAGATTCCTGACGATTGGATGGGGCTGGATATCGGACCGCAAACCATCAAAGTTTTTACAGAAGCCATCAAGCAGGCAGCGACCATTGTTTGGAATGGCCCAATGGGCGTTTTTGAATTCGAGGCTTTTGCAACAGGAACGCGGGAAATAGCTCGAGCCATTGCAGAATCTTCTGCAATCTCGATTATCGGTGGCGGAGATTCAGCTGCCGCGGTTGAGCAAATGGGCTTTGCGGACCGTGTGACACACGTTTCAACTGGTGGTGGCGCCTCTCTTGAATTCCTGGAAGGGAAGATTCTGCCTGGCATTGATTGCCTGATGGACAAAAACCCGCGCCGCACCCTGGTTGTTGGAAATTGGAAAATGAATAAGGGAACACCCGAAGAAGCAGAGAAACTGATTCAGGCGTTGAAACCGGCTGTATCCTCCGCTGATTCAGAGATTGCGGTAGCCGCTCCTTTCACGGCTTTGTCAAAGGCGCTGGATCTTTGTGCTTATACCAATCTCAAGGTGGCTGCGCAGAACTGTCATTTCGAGGACAGCGGTGCCTTTACAGGTGAAATATCTCCTGCTATGCTTGCGCGAATGGGCGTCTCTTATGTTATTATCGGCCATTCAGAACGCCGGGCATATTTTGCTGAAACAGATGAAACAGTCAATTTGAAGATTAAAGCCGCTTTGAGATGGGGTGTCCGTCCGATTGTCTGTTGTGGTGAATCCCTGACACAGCGAGAGCAGGGTGAAACATTCGAGTGGGTACGCAATCAGGTAATTGCTGCCTTGTCTGGAGTCAGCCAAAATCAAATCAGTTTTATTACCATCGCTTATGAGCCGATTTGGGCGATTGGTACAGGACGGGTCGCCACAGATGAACAGGCAGAAGAAGTATGTGCTTTGATCCGCAGAACTTTAGCTGAACTGTATGATGAGGAAACGGCTTCATCCACGCGGATTCTCTATGGCGGCTCCATGAATGCGGCTAATGCTTCCGGCTTATTTGATCAACCGGACATCGATGGCGGCCTTGTTGGCGGTGCGTCGCTGAAGGCAGATGAATTCAGTGTCATTTGTCTGGCCGGGAAGGCCTGAATTTCATGTATTTTATCGTCAAGCAATAAAGAGCCTCGCAGGGCGCGCGGCTCTTTTTCTGCCGTCATCCTTGGTTCTTGGTATTATACGAGGAGTAGAAATATGACACAGTTACCTAAACGTCCGATTGCCCTTCTGATTCTGGATGGATTTGGTTACAATCCGTCCGAACTGGGCAATGCCATTCGTGCCGCAAACACCCCAAATATTGATCGGTTTCGCGATCAAAGTCCTCATACTTTGATCCGAACGAGTGGTTTGGATGTCGGCCTTCCCGAAGGTCAGATGGGAAACTCTGAGGTGGGGCACACCAACATCGGTGCTGGCCGCATTGTTTATCAGGAACTGACACGCATCACGAAAGCTGCTCAGGAAGGCGAACTTGCGAAAAATCCGGCTCTTTCAGCAGCTTTTGATCATTGCAGAAAAAACAACAGTTCTTTGCACTTAATGGGTCTTTTGTCTGACGGAGGCGTCCATAGCCACATCTCACACCTCTACGCCTTGTTGCGCCTCGCCCGGGATGCCGGCCTGAAAAAGGTTTATGTGCATGCTTTCTTCGATGGGCGCGATGTTCCGCCAGACTCAGCTCTGGGCTACACACGCCAATTGCTGGAAGAAATGAAACAAATTGGAGTGGGTTCCCTGGCAACCATGATGGGCCGCTACTACGCCATGGACCGGGATAACCGATGGGATCGGGTCGAAAAGGCTTACCGGGCTATGGTCTGCGGTGAAGGCATTCTGGCTGAAGATCCTTTAGCTGCGATTGAAGCTTCCTACGCGGCCGGCATAACGGATGAGTTTATTCTGCCCACTGTGATCACCCGAAATGGTAAACCCACGGCAACGATTCAGGCAGGAGATTCAGTTATATTTTTCAATTTCCGCCCGGATCGTGCCCGCGAATTAACCAGGGCTTTTATGCAGCCTGATTTTTCTGGCTTTGAGCTGCCTTATGGAAAGTTCCCGCTGACCTTTGTGACTCTGACACAGTATGATCAAACTTTTGATGACTATCCGGGAATCTATGTTGCGTTCCGACCGGAAATTCTGATCAACACCTTCGGTGAGTATATTTCTAAATTGGGCTTGACCCAGCTCAGGATAGCGGAGACAGAAAAATATCCTCATGTGACTTTTTTCTTTAATGGAGGGGCTGAAAAAAAGTATCCGGGCGAGGATCGCTGCCTGATTCCTTCACCCAAGGTTCCGACCTATGATTTACAGCCTGAAATGAGTGCTTATCAGGTTGCTGAAGAGACGGTACGCCGTATTCAATCGGGTCAATACGATGTTATCATCCTGAATTTCGCTAATTGTGACATGGTTGGCCATACCGGTGTTTTTCCCGCGGCTGTCAAAGCGGTTGAAACGGTGGACACCTGCACCGGACGAGTCGTTGATGCTGTGCTGGACGCAGGAGGACTGGCGTTGATCACAGCGGACCATGGAAACGCTGAACAAATGATCGATCCGGTGACAGGCGGACCCTTCACAGCGCATACAACAATGCCTGTCGAACTGATCATCACAGGAGCAGGAACCTTTAAACTGAATGAAGGGCGTTTAGCTGATTTGGCGCCTACCATGCTTCATCTGATGCAGTTGTCCGTGCCGGCTGAAATGACTGGCCGTTGTTTGATTGCCGGATCAGAAGGGGCTGTGCTATAATTATTTTTGGTCTATAGATCATTTGCTCTTACAGGCAAACCCAAATAAAGGAGAGAATCTCATGGCAAAAACAAAAAAGTATATGACGATGGACGGCAATGCTGCGGCCGCCTATACATCCTATGCCTTTACAGAATTAGCGGGCATTTATCCGATTACACCCTCATCTCCCATGGCTGATTATACCGATCAGTGGGCACATGAAGGCCGCAAAAATATTTTCGGCCAAACGGTCAATGTGATCGAAATGCAGTCAGAAGGCGGAGCTGCCGGTGTTGTCCACGGTTCTTTGGCGGCAGGCGTTCTGACGACGACTTACACGGCATCCCAGGGGCTTTTGCTGATGATCCCCAATATGTATAAGATAGCCGGGGAACTGCTGCCGGGTGTTTTTCATGTTTCAGCCCGCACCTTGGCCAGCCATGCTTTGTCGATCTTTGGGGATCATTCAGATGTGATGGCCTGCCGGCAGACGGGTTTCGCTTTGCTTTGCGCGTCCAGTGTGCAGGAGACAGCCGATCTGGCAGCTGTCGCTCATCTGTCTGCTATTCAAGGCCGCGTTCCGTTTTTGCATTTCTTTGACGGATTCAGAACCTCACATGAAATTCAGAAAATTGAAGTCCTGGACTACGAAACGCTGGCCGGTCTTGTTGATAAGGATGCGGTTCGCGATTTTCGTGCAAGGTCTCTATATCCGGACCAGCCAATCCTGCGTGGATCCGCTCAAAATCCGGATATTTTCTTTCAGGCCCGTGAAGCCTGTAATCCTTTTTATGAAGCATTGCCTGAGGTAGTTGCCCATTATATGGATAAAATCAGCGAGCTGACTGGACGCTGCTATAAATTGTTTCAATACTATGGTGCAAAAGATGCCGATCGCGTTATTATTTGTATGGGATCAGCCTGTGAGACCATTGAGGAAACCGTAGACTATCTGAATAACAAAGGTGAAAAGGTCGGCCTGGTTAAGGTTCATCTATACAGGCCT
>JAGPFK010000057.1 GCA_018056585.1 Clostridia bacterium
GATAGAAGGCGGGAGTGGTGCCGGTCCAAAGATCAATGCAAAAGGGAGATTCAGAAGAATCAGCGACAGCACGCCAACGCAAAGAGTTGTATATGTCAGAATGGGCGCAGGGGGGCTTTTGAAAACAGGAGCGAATCAATAACAGGTTTATCAAAAAAGACGTTGATTGCAAAAACGATCAGGGTCAGGATCAGCATGAGCTGCGTCGGCAAACAGCCAAAGTGTCGAACGCCGCGTTCAAACTCTGTTTCCGGCTGACGCTTTGCGAGTTGTTTGGCAAATTGACCGTTCTGCGAGGTTGGCAGACGGCGGGATCAGGCCAGTTTTTTCAGCACCAAAAGATTCGCCTGTCAAAATGACGACATCGCCGGTCGTAAGGGGACGGGCTGAAATTTCCATTCTCCGACCGTCACGCAGCACGATTGATTTGGTCTGGATGTGTGAGCACAGTTCCTCCATGACATTGCTGGCGTTGGATTCCTGAAAGAAACTGAGAATCACACTGCCCAGAATGATAGCCAAAATGATCAGTGAATCAATCAGATCACCTGTTGCGCCGGAAATAGAAGTCGCTGTGATGATGATCAGGATCATTGGATTTTTAACTGTCTTATAGAATTTGAAGAGGTGTCGTTTTTTCACTTGAGCGGATGACATTTTCTCAATCAATCTTTTTCCTTTCAAGGGCTTCTTTTATTGCAACGTTAGCCTGCCACTGGGGGAGCAAGAACTTATAAGTATTTTCCTTGACAGGTATATCCCCTGAACCTATGATGAATATTGAATCCAGCCTGAAAAGGAGGCAAAGACGATGCACAGGAAACATGTGGAGAAAAGCCGCGAACTTGTTTCTCAAATGACTCTTGCTGAAAAGATGGCACAAATGGTGTATCAGGCACCTGCCATCGAACGCCTGAATGTGCCGGCTTACAACTGGTGGAATGAATGCTTGCATGGTTACGCCCGCTCCGGAACGGCAACCGTCTTCCCTCAGGCGATCGGCATGGCGGCCAGTTTCAATACAGACTTAATGTACCAGGTCGCTTCGGCAATTGGTGATGAAGCACGTGCGAAATATAATGGCTATAAAACGTTTGGCGACACGTTGATTTATCAAGGGGTGACCTGCTGGTCACCCAACATCAATATTTTTCGTGATCCACGATGGGGTAGGGGACATGAAACGTATGGAGAAGATCCTTATCTGACGGCTCAGATGGGTATTGCTTTTGTTCGCGGACTCCAGGGGGATCACCCGATTTTCCGCAAAACAGACGCGACTTTAAAGCATTATGCGGTTCACAGCGGCCCGGAATCTGAGCGTCATGGCTTTGATGCTCTCGTTTCACTCAAGGATTTGTTCGAAACGTACCTTGAGGCTTTTCGCCTTTGTATTCGTGATGCCAGGCCGGCAGCTGTGATGGGCGCGTATAACCGTGTCAATGGAGAAGCCTGCTGTGCTTCGCCTTTTTTGCTTCAAGAAGTTTTGCGCGGGCGTTTTGGCTTTGACGGCTATGTTGTTTCTGATTGTGGCGCAATCGCTGACATCAACCGGTTTCATCATTTAACAAAAGATGAAGCTGAATCGGCCGCGCTGGCTGTGAAATCTGGCTGTGATTTGAATTGCGGGACAGCCTATGCGGCGCTGAAAGCAGCCTTTTTACGTGGCCTGATTGATGAGCCGCCCATAACGACTTCCGTTGAACGGCTGTTTGCGGCACGCAGTGCGTTAGGTCATTTTGAAGCCAGTCCGTACGATGCTCTTGGGGATACGGTGATTCATTGTAAAAAACACCAGGGCCTGGCTTTGCAAATGGCTCGTGAGTCCATTGTCTTGCTGAAAAACAACGGCATTTTACCTCTCGATATGAAAAAAATCCGCCGCATTGCTGTCATCGGACCCAATTGCGATGAGCGAAGCGTGCTGATCGGCAACTACAATGGGCTTCCAATGCGTTATACAACGATTTTTGAAGGCATTCAGGATGCTGTTCCTGACACGGTTCGGCTATATAAAGCAAGAGGCAGAGAATTGCTGAGGCCAAACAAAGCCGATTATGCTGAAAAGCCAATCCGCGAAGCAATCCTGGCCGCGCGCAGCAGCGATGTGGTCATCCTTTGTACCGGATTACGTCCGGATGTGGAGGGCGAAGAGGGCGACGCGTATAACAGCGATTTGGGCGGAGACCGGCGCGACATCTCTTTGCCGGAAGCCCAAAGTGAGCTTTTCGATGCCCTTTCAGAAACGAACACGCCGATTATAATTGTTAATACATCCGGTGGCCCCGTCAGCCTGACAAGGCAGCATGATCGCGCGGCTGCTATTTTGCAGGCCTGGTATCCGGGGCAAAGCGGTGGAACCGCCGTATCTGATGTTCTGTTCGGCCGATATAACCCGTCCGGTAAGCTGCCCGTTACGGTTTATCAATCCACCGGCGATCTGCCGGACTTTCGGGATTATGCCATGGATGGAAGAACCTATCGATACATGAAGAGTGTTCCGCTTTATCCGTTTGGATTTGGCCTTTCTTATTCAAGATTCAGGCTGAAGACTCAAATGCCGGCCGGGCTTGTAACCCGTCGCGATGAAAATGTGACGTGCTCGGTCTGCATAGAGAATCAGGGTCCATATGATGGTCAGGAAACCATTCAGGTTTATTTACGGCATGAAGATTGTCCTGTCAGAACACCGCAACTGCAGCTTGTTTCGTTTGAAAAAGTCAACCTGCGTGCGGGTGAAAGAAAAACCATTCAGCTCACCATACCGGCCGACCGCTTTCTTATTGTGGATGAAGCAGGCCAGTCTCGCTATCTGCCGGGCCGGGCTTTGCTGTTTATAGGCTGCGCGCTGCCTGTAGAACGAAGCACACAACTGGGCGCTCCGGATTATCTTTCGGTTCCGCTGGAACTGATATAGGGAGAGGAAGAGGAAAAAATGGTTGAAAAAAGCGTAGCCTATACCTTGACCGATGAAAAAACCATCGAAAAGCTTATTGATGAAAAAGACATTGCCGTCAACCATATGGTCCTGCCCATGGGGACTGGCTTGCCGGAGCACTTTGCGAACGCGCCCGTCTGTATGATTGTGGTGAGGGGACAAATTACATTGAGGCTTAACGGGCAAGATCCACATGTCTATGCCGCAGGCAGGATTGTGCTGATCCCAAACCATACGAAAATGAATGTGGTCAATGAAAATGCGGATCCAGCTGAACTCTTTGTGATTAAAGCGCCAGGTCCCCGATCCTTTTGCTGAATGATAGAGGATCATCCGTCATAACAAACATCGACCGGCTCACGCTTTTTCGCCGACTCCATGATCGAAAGAATGCCAAGGCTGGTGTGAGCCGCGTCTTCCAGGGTAACCGGGAATGGACGGCCGTCAGTCAGTCGATCGACAAAACAGCGGATGCTTTCAAAAGCGAACCCTTTTGGCTCACCAAATATTTGGTGCTGAACCAGGATATCGGGTACTTTTACAGCATCTTCGGTATATTTTTGAATCAGGTTATGGCTGCTCGTATCGATGTTGATCATCCCTTGTGTTCCGAGCAGGGTGCATTTCATATCGTTTACATTCGGATTGCCGTTCGGCGTGACCCAGCCGTTTTCCATCTGGGCCACTCCGCCATTTTCAAATTCGAGTGTGCTGAGGTACAAATCAACCGTATCAACGCCCGCTTCTTTTAAAATGCCGGAGCGGCTGACGGCGTAGACACGTTTGACGTCACAGCCGAAGAACCAGCGTAAGGTATCCAGGCTGTGACTGCCCAGAAACCAAAGGATGGATGAACGGTCAGCCCAGGGCAATAAATCTGTTGCAACCCATTTGATATCGTTTAAGCGAAAATAAGCGCTGTAAAGATCCCCCAATTCCCCGTTTTGCAGGGCCTGGTAGGCTATATGAAAAGGCGGGTTCCACCGGTTATGCAAATCAACCATCGCCCGTACCCCGCTTTTTTCAACGGCGTTCAGGATGCGGAACACATCTGCCCGTGTTGTTGCCAGCGGTTTTTCGATCAGCAAATGCTTACCCTGTTCGGCCGCGGCGACAGCAGGATCCGCGTGAGCGAAATCAGGTGTGACAATGGCAACGGCATCACAAGGACAATGCTTTAAAAGATCCTTATAATCGCCATAAACTTCAGAGATCCCCAGGCGGCTGCCCAGTGCCTTTGCCCGATTGATGTTCTGGTCGCAGATGCCAACCACTTGTGCCATGGGATGAGCCTGATAAATTCTGGCATGCGTTTCTCCCCATGTGCCGGCTCCGATAATGGCCATTTTGATTTTGTTTGTTTTCATATTTCTACCTCCTGAATCTTGATTTGTTTTTGATAACCTCGATTCCGATGCGCCGATGGAGGATAACCCATGACACGTCGAAACATTCGTGAAAAAAGCAATGGATCATCATAACCAACTGAATGAGCGACAGCCCGGATGGTCAAATCGCTTTGGTCCATGAGGCGGCATGCCTTTTCCATACGCAAACGCATCAGATATTGCTGGGGCGATAAACCCGTCTCAGACTTGAAAAGCTGACCAAAATAACTGCGATCCAGACCGATGTGTGCCGAAAGGTTTGAGATCGTCATTTTATGGGCATAATTCATCTCCATGTAATCTTTCGCTTTTCTGACGTAATGGTCTTTTCGCTGCATCTTGCTTTCTTCCGGCGCACGATCGGGGTTAGCCGCCATCAACCCTGAAAGGAAGAGGTAGAGCAAGCCCAGCAGCCGTTGCTCTCTTCCTTTCTGAAAATCAAGTGAACGCTCGATTTGCTCGAAGCAGGAGGCAATGGAAAATGGCTCCATCATGGCATCAGCAGAAGGTGAAACGGTCATAATGGGTGATAGAATGGAAAAACCGGCCTGACTGACATATTCGGCCGCGCGTTCGCCCTTAAAAGCAATCCAGGTATAGTGCCAGGGGTCTTTTAGGTCTGCTTCATAATAGGTCACCTGGTCCGGGAAAATCATAAAGCCTTGTCCGCCTTTCAATGTATAGGTTTTTCCGGCGGTTTGGAAAAACCCACAGCCGGATTGAATACAATGAAAGAGATAGTAATCACGGACAGCCGGACCAAAGGCATGACCTGGCTGACATTGCTCCATGCCGGCATGAACAACTGAAAGTTCGCTTATTCCTGTCAGAAGATTCAGATTGAGTTGGGCCATGGCACACCCCTGCCGTTTTTTACGGATAGCTTTCTTGGGTCTAACCTGACATCAAGCATCATACCATATCTGGACAGCATGGGTCCATTGAATCGGAGCAGAACTAGGCTACAATAAAGGAAGGGGTCTTTAAATGATCCATTGAACCGGGTAAGATTTTATCTACCACATTGATTGATGCGAGGAGATTGTTATGGTAAAAATTGCATTCATTGGCGCAGGCAGTTTTGGATTTACACGGAGCTTGGTCCGGGATATTCTTTCATTTCCGGCATTTTCGGATGCAGAGATTGCCCTGATGGACATCAACCCAGTCAGGTTGTCCATGATCAAAGAGGCCGTGGATAAAATCGTTGCGGCAGGCCATTATCCAGCTAAAGTGACGGCAACTGAGAACCGCGCAGAAGCCCTGGATGGGGCAGATGGCGTTGTTTGTACCATTTTGGCCGGAGGCGTTCAGGTTTGGCGGCATGATATTGAGATACCCAAGCGATATGGCGTTGATATTAACGTAGGAGACACACGCGGACCAGCTGGCATTTTCCGGGCTTTGCGAACGATTCCCGTTATGCTGGATATTTGTCGGGACATTGAAAAATATTGCCCCCGCGCGATTTTTCTCAATTATACCAACCCAATGGCGATGCTGTGCAAGGCCATGCAGGATTATACTTCTGTACGCGTGACCGGACTTTGCCATAGTGTTCAGGGAACAGCCGAAATGTTGGCCCGCTGGATTGGGGCGCCGATGGATGAAGTAACTTATCTTTGCGCCGGCATCAACCATCAGGCCTGGTACCTGGATTTTCGCTGGAATGATCAGGATGCTTACCCGCTGATTCGAAAAGCGGTCGAAAAGCCGGAAATCTATAATCAGGAAATTGTGCGAAATGAAATGTTTTTGCATCTGGATTATTATGTAACCGAATCAAGCGGACATAATTCCGAGTACAATCCCTGGTTCCGCAAAAGGCCTGACCTGATTGAGAAATATTGCACGCATGGAACCGGGTGGAATCCAGGCACCTATGCGTATATTCTCGATGAATATTTGAGGCGGGAAGACACCTGGCAGGATGATATTCGTGAGTGGCTGGAAAAAGACAGTGTTGACCTTACGAGAGGTCATGAATATGCGGCTTATATCTTCAATGCAATCATCGGCGATGGAACCTTATATGAATTTAACGGTAATGTTAAAAACACCGGTCTCATTGATAATCTCCCTGAAGGTTGTTGTGTTGAAGTGCCGGTTCTCGCCTCCAGGCGGGGCCTGAGCCCCATTCATGTCGGTCCTTTGCCTGACCACCTTGCCATTCTCAACAACATCAATGCACGCTGTGAGGATCTGGCGGTACAGGCCGCTATTGAAGGTGATCCGCGGAAAGTCTTTCACGCCGTTTGTTTTGATCCGTTGACGTCGGCTGTCTTGAGTTTGAGCGAGATCAAGGATATGGTCGATGAAATGTTCAGGCAGAACAAAGAATGGCTGCCTCAGTTCAAGAATCTGTGAAAGCGAAGATCATCACTGACCGGTACGCTAAAAAGTAAGCATGTCTCCAGTCTGTAACATCAAACAACGATCCGGAAAGGCTGTTTTCAAGGCGCGCCATGCTTTGATTCCGGTGCGGTGCAGGGGAACCAGCAGATCAAAGAAAAAGCCTTCAAAGATGATAAGTTCTGATCTGTACAGCTGATCAGATGCCCCCAAACAGCCTCTATGTGCTTCATCGGAAACAGGCAAGAAACGACGTGAAAGGCAGTCAACATGCCGACATGACAGCAGCCGCAGATGACAGTCAATCCGCATCGCTGGCGTAAAATCAGAATCTGTTCGTCACAAAAGCGGTCCGCTGAAAGCTGATCGCTTTTTTCAATGAAACAATCGGTTGCAGCCGGGCGTCTGCCGTCCAGTCAAGGGAAGGCCAATCTCTTTAACGTACCGTGATGATGTTCATAACGTGGCTGAAAGGCATCTGGATGGGCATAAAAGCGAGGCCATTATTTTTGAATCGGCTGGAAAGCGGCGAAAGTCGTTTCCGTGATCATCATGCCCATGGCTCAGAACAAGGCGATCTGCCAGGGAGAGATCAATACCCATGTATAGCACTTTGCCGGTATGCGTCGATTGGCCGGCATCAAACTCAATCCAAAGCGACAAACCATGCTCCGCAAATAAACCGCGCCGTCGTACCCTGTTTTCAATCAGGATCGTCATCTGAAGCATTTTTCGCCTTCCATCTTATCATTTTCTGCCCAATCTGCTTTTATTATGGCAGAGTGAAAAACAAAGACAAGCAGGACGAAAGGGAATGTGTTACAATTCTTTACAGGATAATCAAACAAAAGGTACTACATTTTGTATCTAGGCTGTTGACGTATACTATATGTATGATTTACTATAAAAATAAGGCAGACTCTGAGCGGGCCTGCCGCCTCTTCCTTGTTTGAGCATCCGTTTATTTCAAATCATGGTGGTTTAGAGGGGGAGCAAGCCATGACCAAGCTGAACGACCTGATCTGTCGTGTGTGGACCAAAGAAC
>JAGPFK010000058.1 GCA_018056585.1 Clostridia bacterium
TAAATTTATAGAAATCATTCAGATCGGCCTGCCGGCCGGTGTTCAAAACCTCCTTTTCTCCATATCCAATGTGCTGATTCAATCAGCCGTCAATTCCTTTGGTTCCGTTATGGTTGCAGCCAATTCAGCCTCTTCGAATATTGAGGGTTTTGTTGGCACCAGTATGAATGCTTATTATAACGCGGCGGTCACGTTTACAGGCCAAAATATGGGTGCAAAAAAATATGATCGCATTGATACCATTGCAAAAATATGCGCCTTGCTGATTTTTTCGACCTGGTTTGTTCTCGGTGGGCTTGTTCTCCTATTTGGACGGCCGTTGCTCTACCTCTATACGACGGATTCAGCTGTGGTCGAGCTGGGATTGATGCGCTTACGCATTATGCTGGTTGTTTATTTTACCTGTGGCTTCATGAATGTTTTCCCGGGTCTGACGCGTGGAATGGGTTATTCTGTTTTGCCCATGCTTTGTACGCTTATCGGTGCCTGCCTTTTGCGGATTGTTTGGCTGGCTACAATCTTTGCCCATAACCCGACGGAAATCGTCTTATTTGCCTGTTATCCGGTAACATGGACCATCGCCGGACTCGGGCAGGTCTATATCTTTTTCTATGCCCGCCGGAAAATCAGAAAAAGTGGCTTACAGAGAATCAAGCTGGTCAAAACGTAAGGTAAAGCATTTACGGCTCATGGACCTCAGCCCATAGAAGCGAGATCTCATTTTATTTTTGTTATTCATTCGCATCCCCTGCGGTTCATGGTAAAATAAAGAAAGATCACACGAAACCGCTTGCATGAGGACGTGGCTGTATGCTTATAGCATGTCTTGGTATGCCGCATACGATGAAAAGGAGCTGTTGGCCATGTATAAAACAAAAAAAGTCTATGCATTTCTTATCCTGCTGCTAGCTGTCCTTGCTCTATGGCCGGCTCTGTCAGAAGCCTCTGATGCTGATGAAAAAATCGTGTATGTTATTCCGGTAGACGGCGAGATTACGCCGGCCATGGCGACCTTTTTAATAAACTGCCTGGATGAAGCCAATCAAAACAAAGCCACAGGGATCATCATTGAAATCAGCACTTTAGGCGGCCGGGTGGATTCAGCCATTTCTATGCGCGACGCCATTATTGATTCAGACAGCCCGGTTGTCATTTACATCGAAAGCCGTGCAATTTCTGCGGGAGCCTTGATTTCGATTGCAGGCGACAAAATTGTGATGGCACCGGGAAGCCATATAGGGGCTGCAGAGCCGATTCCAAACGATCCCAAAACGCTTGCCTTTGTGCGCGGAGAATTTCGTTCAACGGCAGAAAAAGCCGGACGAGACCCTCAAATTGCCGAAGCCATGGTGGATGCATCGATCGAAATTGAGGGGCTGGTTAAGGAAGGCGAAATCTTAGATCTGACGGCCAATCAGGCTTATCAGCACGGTTATGCAGACTTGGTTGCAAAAGGAAGACAATCTGTCCTCGAGTATATGGGCTGGCTTGATGCAGAGATCGTCGAAAAACAGTTCGATTACAAATTGAGAATAGCCCAGTTTTTAACCAGCTATGAGGTGGCTTCGATTCTTTTGACACTTGGAATGATCGGCATTCTAGCGGAATTATTCACGCCCGGCTTCGGTGCGCCTGGGATCTTCGGCATTCTTTGCTTTGTGCTTTATTTTGCCGGTGGCTTGATTGCGGGCAGCACAGAATGGTGGGCCGCTATCATTTTTATTGCCGGTCTTATTCTTTTGGCTGTAGAGATCGTTGCTCCAGGTTTTGGCGTGTTCGGTATATCCGGGATTGTTGCATTGGTTTTGGGCATTATTCTTTCCGCGCCGACTCCGTCACAAGGAATCGGAACACTCGCCATCGCCCTGGCCGCCACCATGATCGCGATTCCTGTTTTTATCAAGATTTTTGGCCGAACCCGCTTATTTCAGCATCTTGTGCTTTCAACATCGGAAACTACGGAAATGGGCTACATCCATGCCCCGCCAAAGAACGAGCTTTTAGGGAAAACGGGCACAGCCTATACCGTTCTGAGACCGGCGGGCATTGTCCTGATTGATGGCAAAAGGGTAGACGCGATTGCGGACGGAGCGTATATTGAGAAGGGCACGCCGGTCGAGGTGATCCGGGTAGAGGGAAGCAAAGTCATTGTTGCACCGCTTAATGTTTCTTGACTTGGATCTCAATCAGAACGAGATGCGGATTGAAAGGATGAACCATGATTGGAAGTTATATTGTTCAAACTCAAAGAAGTTCTTCAGGCTGTTTTGCCCATCGTGGCCCTCGTCTTCATCTTGCATTTTACCATTGTTCCACTTGAAAGCTATCTGTTGATCCGCTTTGTCATCGGCTCAATATTGATCATTGCGGGTCTTACGATTTTTCTTTTAGGTATTGAGCTGGGTGTCAGTCCCATTGGTCATGCGATGGGAAAAATGATTGCCCGTTCAAATCAGATTCTGGTGGTGGTGATCGCAGGGCTGGCGCTGGGGTTTATCATTTCAATAGCCGAACCTGATTTACATATCCTGGCGGGACAAGTCGATTCGATTACCGCCGGTGTGATCAGCAAAACCACCCTTTTGGTCGTTGTTTCAATTGGAGTGGCTGCTGTTTTAACATTAGGCCTGGTTCGTGTTGTCAGTCAGTTTCCTCTGCACAAACTTTTTACAATCGTCTATGTTTTTATTTTGATCCTTGGATTTTTTTCGTCATCTGAATTTTTAGCGATTGCTTTTGATTCTTCCGGTGCCACAACAGGCGCTTTGTCTACACCTTTTATTTTAGCTCTTGGCGTTGGGGTTTCTGGGATGAAAAAAGACAGCAAAGCAGCAGAAGAAGATAGTTTTGGCTTGGTCGGCTTTGCTTCTGCCGGCGCAATTATTGCGGTCTTGCTGATGGGCCTTTTGTTTCCGGTCCAGGAGATGAAAAGCGCTCAGATTAATCAACCGCAGGCCTCTTGCTCCATCTGGCAGCCATTTTTTCAGCAGGTGCCCTTGGTTACCGCAGAAGTTATTGCGGCTTTGGCACCCCTCCTCTGTTTGCTGCTCCTTTTTCATAAACGATCTTTCAAAATGACACGGCATGCGATGCGACATGTTTTGTTCGGCCTTTTGTTCACGTTTTTCGGCCTTGTCCTGTTCATGATCGGCGTGAATGCTGGATTTATGGATATCGGCAGCGAAGTGGGATATCAGGTTGCATCCCTCTCCAATCGAGCAATCCTCATTTTAATTGGTTTTGTGATGGGATTGGTGACTGTGATTGCCGAACCGGCTGTCTATGTGTTAACGCATCAGATTGAAGAAGTGACCAGCGGCTATGTTAAGCGATCCATCGTATTACTTACGCTGTCTATTGGAGTCGGTGCTTCGATCGCTTTATCGATGATTCGTATCCTGGTTCCAGGAATTAAGCTTTGGCACTATTTATTTCCGGCTTATGTCGTGTCGATGATCCTCTCCTGGATTGTGCCTGAACTGTTTGTCGGCATCGCTTATGATGCTGGCGGTGTCGCTTCCGGGCCCATGACGGCCTCTTTTATTTTGGCCTTTTCAAATGGAGCTGCCGAAGCGGTTGAGGGCGCCAGCGTATTGGTGGATGGTTTTGGCCTGATTGCCATGGTTGCGATGGCGCCGGTGCTGTCCCTGCAAATTCTGGGATTTATCTTTAAATTAAAATCGCAAAAAGGGGGGGATTAAGATGCCGCAAGAGCGGATCATCAGGCCTTGTCAAAAGCTTTGTGTTATTGTCAACATGGGTCTTGCCGAGAAAGTGATCCGCAAAGCGAGAAGTTGTGGCCTACAGAGCGCAACGGTCATTCCATGCCGGGGAACGGTCGGAGGCCGCGTGATGAAATTTATCGGCCTGACCGATCTTCATAAAGAATTGATCCTGATGGCGGCGGATCAAAAAACCATAGAGCAAGCTGTGGAAGAAATCGGCCTTGCTTTTCGGTTTTCTGAGCCAGGTCATGGAATTGCTTTTACTTTGGATCTTTGCTATACAGCCGGTATACCGCATGCTGTCTGTGAATTCGGAAACCAGGGGAAAGGAGTTGAAGAAGCCGTGTATCAAGCCATTGCTGTGATCGTTGATAAAGGGAATGCCGAATGGGTTATTGAAGCGGCTGAAAAAGCAGGCTCGAAGGGCGGGACCATTATCAATGCGCGGGGATCCGGCATTCATGAGACAAGCCGCATTTTTGGCGTGGAGATCGAGCCTGAAAAAGAAATTGTTCTCATTCTGACGAAGAACAACCAGACCAAGGTGCTGGTTGAAGCCATCTGTGAAGCGCTCAAGCTGGAAGAGAAGGGCCGCGGCATCCTCTTTGTGCAGCCGGTTTGCCAGGCCGTAGGCCTTTATGAATGATTTGAGGGAGGACTTTATGCAACTCGGAATATGCACAACGGATTTCCCGGTTCAGTCACCGGAATCATTAATGAACAAGATCAAAAACTATGGCTTATCACAAGTTCAGTTTAGCTTCGCCTCGATCGGCGAAGACGAATTACCGGCAACTTTAAGTAAAAACTTAATCCGGCGAATACACCATGCCATAAATGATAACAACCTTGAACTGGTCGCGATCAACGGGACCTTTAATATGATTCATCCCGATCTGTCTGAACGTCACCGGGGGATTGTCCGTTTCCCGCTGCTGGCAAAAGTGGCATGCCTTTTGGACTGCCGGATTATAACTTTATGTACGGGAACAAATGACCCGGATAACATGTGGCGATTTCACCCGGAAAATGAAACGGAGCAGTCGTGGCGTAATTTGATCGCGACCCTCGAAGAACTGCTGCCGATCGCCGAGAAAAACGAGATTTATCTTGGCATTGAACCAGAAGCATCGAATGTTGTTTCAACACCGGAGCGAGCCAGGCGTCTGTTCGACGAACTGTGTTCACCGTGGCTGAAGATTGTGATGGATTGTGCCAATATCTTCCCTAAAAATACTGCCCGCCCGGATCTGGTGCGGCCGATGATGAAAAAAGCGTTTGATTATCTGGGTCCTTACGTTATTCTGGCGCACGGTAAAGATATCTTATCATCAGATGACATTCTTTTTACAACGCCTGGGAAAGGCATTGTCGATTACGATTACTTCTTGGATTTACTTCAACAATACCAGTATGAAGGTGGGTTCATTTTGCATGGAATCAGAAGTGAGGAGGAAATTCCTGGTTGTGTTGCTTTTATGCGAGAAAAAATAAGTCAAATAAAGCCAGGCACCGCATCGGCTGATGTTTCTGCTCATGATAGGAAAACCCTGTCTGGCCCCACCCTTTCATAAAGCATCTTGAGGTGTCTGCTCAAAAAAACCTGACGGATGTCTGGCGAACCTGTTTTGATTTCATCATCAGAAAAGCCATTATTTTGGTACAGAGCACAATAGGGACGAAGACGCGCGATCCGTCGGTAGAGTGTGTCGGACATCCTAAAAAACCCATAGCTTAAGTCGACGACTTTTGTTCTGTCGACTTTTTGAAAAACCTTTTGGAAAAAGGCATCATAAGCCGCTTCAAGCTCAGGTTCCGCGATGATTGGATCAAAGCAGAGCCGAACGGCAAAACCCCGATCCTGAGCCGTCTTTATTGCTTCGAGACGGGCATCAAGAGAGGGGGTCCTGCGCTCATACCGGGAGATGACTTCATCCGGAGCGAGCGAAAAAGCAAAAATAACATTGGAAATGGGCTCATGATGCAGGAAATAGTGGCGGTTGGCTGTTTTGGTCCGAACTTCCGCGATGATCGGCCATTTTGGATCAATCTGCTCAAACAGTAAATCAAGATACGGAATCAGTCCGTTGAAAGCAAGAAGATCTGAATCATGAGACAGAGCGACATAAACGGGTTCAGACGCAAGATCAACCAACGCATGGGCAAAGTCGTTTATATTGACAAAAGCCACCGGAAAAGCGGATGGGTATAAGCCTTGTAAATAACAATAGCTGCAATCGAAGGGGCATCCGATCATCAGATTGCAGGAATAGAACCGCTGATGACCAAAATGCTGGCAGATGGGCGGGCCGGGATAAACAAGCTTTTTACGCTTGACAGCCAAAATTAATGCCGGATACTCCTTTTGCCAGCGGACATCTTGGTTCGGCCTGAAAAAAACATCCTGATAGCGGCGGATGGTGATGACCGGACAGCCTTCCAATCTTGATAAAATCCGCTGAGTCATCTCATATGAAAAGGCGTCCTGCTCAACATAAACCGCTCGGAAGTGATTCTGGCGCGCAAAGCCGGCGGATAAGTTTGTCAAGTAAAATCTTCCCTTCTTTTTTATTCTGAACGTGGATGCTTAATGCTTCTTGCAAGGCTGGGGTCGGATCACGGCCGGAAGCGACCGATTGCTGGATAGCGAATTGAAGCTTTTGAGCCATGGCCGAGGTGAATTGTTTTTGTATAACAAGCTGACTCATGAGCGGCCAGACTGTTTCAGGACATTTAGGATCAGCCGGATCGGACCAGGGCACCGATGCTTTTTCCAAAAGTTCCTGCAATCGCGGCATCTGCCGCGACATCCATGTTTCCAATTGATGCTCTTCAAAAACACCGGCCTCAAGATGGTCAGATACGATCTTGAGGACAAGAAGACGGTCTGCCGGCGCAAAGCGTGCGGCTGCTTCCATAAAACCGGCTGATTCCATATCGCACCAAAGGACATCGGTTGATCCGGTCTGATCTAAAGTGATTCGATGAGAACAGCATTGCAACTCGATCAATTTGACGTTCAGATCAGAAGAAAAATCGGGATAAAAGTTCCGACCGGTCTCCTGATCGGTTATCTTAACGGCCTGAACACATTCTCCGACTTTTGTGCTGAGGTCATTGGTTCCGCAAAAACCGAGGTTGACCCACATGCCCTCACGAAAAGAAGGCTTTTCAAACGCCTGGAGCCAGGTAACGGCCATGGCAGATGCGACTTTGCCAACACCGCTGATGACGAGGATTTTCTCATCTCCCCGATAAAGCGGAAAGGGGTGGCTTGTCATGTCTTTTTTGAGCCCGAATGTTCTCACAACTGGCATGGCCTCCGAGGGAAGTGCCGTAACGATCAATAGCATATTTTAATCCTTTCCTATTTCTGCCCTGATGTGTTGATTATATCAAATCATCATAATAAGAGAATCGGGTGAACCGAAAATGAGACTATGCCTTTTGGCGTTTGATGAAGGATACCGCCGGCAATCCTTTTATCAAGACCATGATTTTGAATGGATTGATCTGAGGGATATTTTAGAAACCCGCTTAATGTGTACGCCCAATGCGCAGATAGAAATCCAGAAGCGTCTTCAAAACAGAAAACACAAAGGGCGGACCTTTATTGGAAGCAATCACTACCATTACGTAACCTTTCTACTTTTGCGTGAAATAAATGAGCCGTTTACACTCATCTTGTTTGATCATCACATCGATGCGTTCCCACCGCCCTGCCCCGGCTTTTTGTCTTGCGGGTCGTGGGTAAAAGATTCGATTATTCGCTTGCCTTTACTAAAGAGGGTGCTTGTCCTTGGTGGTGAGCAGACGACTTGCAGCCAGGCGATGGCTTTTGTCGGACAGCGTCTATTCATTCAGGACAGCCCTTTGATTTTGCAAAATGATGAGCAAAAGCGACACTTCATCTCATTGTTTGCCGGATCGCCCGTCTATCTGAGCATCGACAAAGATGTACTGGATCCGTCTGAGGCCAGCACAGACTGGGATC
>JAGPFK010000059.1 GCA_018056585.1 Clostridia bacterium
TTTCACTTTAATGACCGCTGTAACCATTTCTGTGGCGGCCCGGACCGTGGGTGCACTGATTGTTTCGTCCATGCTGGTGATACCGGTTGCCTGTGCCATGCAAGTGAGCCGGAGCTATCGCCAAACCGTGTTGTTTTCCATGTCCTTTGCCCTGTTGTTTACACTCGCCGGTCTTGCGATCGCTTATTATGCACGCCTGAAACCGGGCGGAACCATTGTTCTTTTTGGCGTGGCTTGTTTGCTGGTGATTATGGGCATCAAAAAGTTGATGGGGCGGCACTCAATCTGATCATCAGATGATCTGTTCATGAATCGGATCATCTGATGTAAAATAGGAAGACAAGACCATATTAAAGTTTTGATATCATGTGTGGGGGAGGAGTCAAAATGATCCGAAAAGCCGAAGAAATGGAACGTGAAGTCAGGTATCAAATGCGGGGAGGAAACGGGGAAGTTCAGATTATCCACCTGTTTCGTCAAGGTGAATTTAAAGGGAATGCCCGCATGTATGCACGCCTGATTTTAGAGCCGGGCTGTTCTATTGGCCTGCATGAACATGTCGGTGAGGAAGAAATCTATACCGTTATCCGAGGACAAGCCGTCTTGACAGACAGCACACTGGATCAGGAACAAATGATGAATCCGGGCGACGCATCCCTGACCCTGAGCGGGCAATCCCATGCCATTCGAAATGATGGTTCAGAAACATTAGAGATCATGGCTTTGATTTTACTTCATGATTAACCGGAAGGCTTTGACATGTGCGGGCGTTATTATATCGATCAGGAGGAAGACAGAGCTGAAATGCGCAGGATCCTGGACTCGGTAAATCGCCGTTTCAAGGATACGGAAGTGCAAAAAGCTTTGAAAACCGGGGAAATTGTTCCTGGGCAGGTGGCGCCTGCCCTGAGACCGGACCCTGGTAATGCCCGGAATGTCATGGCGGACCTGTTGCAATGGGGGTTTCCAGCCTTTACCGGGAACAGGCTGGTGATTAATGCCCGCAGCG
Source organism: Clostridia bacterium (assembly GCA_018056585.1). Taxonomy (GTDB): domain Bacteria; phylum Bacillota; class Clostridia; order Saccharofermentanales; family UBA5734; genus JAAYBY01. The sequence goes on from JAGPFK010000059.1 coordinate 1,010, forward strand.
AAACCGCGCTGGAAAAGCCAATGTTCGCAAAGGCCATGCAGAAAGGGCGTCTCTTGATTCCGGCCAACGCTTTCTTTGAATGGCAGCTGGTTGAGCCAGGCAAAAAAAAGAAAAAAATAAAGCTTTTTCTGCCGGATGAACCCACTTTCTATATGGCTGGCCTGACGCGTTTTTTTCAACAGCCAGCGAGTGAGAAATTGAACCTCTTTCGTTTTGTTATTCTGACGACAGCGGCCAATGAATCTGTGGCACCTTTTCATGATCGAATGCCCCTGATTATTCCGCGTCGGGCACTTTTGAACTGGCTGAGGGACGACGAAGCAGCCGTAGAACTGCTGAAGCAGCCGGTACAGCAGCAATTGACAGCGGTTGATGCCCTGTCATGAACCGTTATTTGAAGTGCAAGGGAACCTTTTGTGTCCTTCTGTCGTCAATTTAATTTATAATACAATACACTGATGCGACAAAAGGAGACAGATTATGCCTGCATTTTTGGAAAAAGTGACTTTCAAAATATCATCATTAGTGGAACGAAATCGCAAAACACTTCTGGCATTTGGCATCCCTGCCTTGATTCTTCTGATTGGTTTTTTTACACGTGGTGTGTTTCCTATTGCAGATCGCAACATTTTAACCATTGATCTGTATCACCAGTATGCACCTTTCATGGCTGAACTGCAGCATAAATTGAAAACTGGCGGCAGCCTGTTTTATTCCTGGTCCGGCGGTCTTGGCACGAATTTTTATGCTCTTTTTGCTTACTATCTGGCCAGTCCGCTGAACATTCTGGTCGTTTTATTTCCACCGTCTTATCTGACGGAAGCCATTTTGCTTCTTGTGGTTTTGAAAATTGGTCTTGCCGGAGCCTGCTTTTTTCTCTTTCTGCGCGGTGTCTGGCATCAGGAAAATTACTTCTCCGTTGCCCTTGCCTGCCTTTATGCCTTGTCCTCCTATTCGCTCGCTTATTATTGGAACATTATGTGGCTGGATGGCATTTTCCTTATGCCGCTCATATTGCTTGGGTTGGTCCAGCTGGTCAGGGAAGGCCGGTTTTGGCTATATACACTGACCCTTGGCCTCGTTATTTACAGCAACTATTATATTGCTTTCTTTGTCTGCCTTTTTACTGCCTTCTATTTTATCCTCCTTTTGTTTCAGTATCATCGTCTTTCCCGTCCCGGTGCTTTTTTTGCAACCGTCGGCCGATTCATTGCTTTTTCTATTCTTGGGGCGGGTCTGGCGGCTTTCCTGGCCTTGCCAACTTATTTTTCTCTGAAGCTGACGTCGGCTGCAGGCGATGCCATGCCTCGCACAATTACCCATTATTTTGATCTTTTTGACTTTATCGGCCAGCATTTTATTTTAACACCGCCAACCATTCGTGATGGCATGCCCAATATGTACGCAGGTGTTGCCTTGTTGGTTTTGATTCCCATGTTCTTTTTGGCAAAATCAGTCCCTTTAAAAGTAAAATTTCTTCATTTCGGACTGATTCTGATCCTGATTTTAAGTTTCAATGTTAATGTCCTTAACTTTATCTGGCACGGCATGCATTTCCCGAATCAACTGCCTTATCGCAATTCATTTGTCTATATTTTCCTGGTTCTGACGATGGCTTATCCTGCCTTAATGAGTTTACGCGAATTTTCCGGAAAGCAAATTGGCGGTCTTTGCGCAGCAGCGATGGGTGTTGTCCTGTTGGCACAGAAAATAAATGACAAAACGCCTGAGTTGCAGACAATTTACGTGACGATTATTTTCCTTTCGATTTACGCGGCTGTCCTGACCTTGGATCGCATCCGTCAAATGAACCGTCAGGAGCTTGCTTTGGCATTTCTTTTTGTTGTTATAGCGGAAATGCTGACCCACACACTTTTAACCCTCCATCGGATCGATACCACCGAATATATGTCTTCACGTGCCGGCTACCTCTCTGGGCCGCAAGTTGATGAAATCAGAGAACAGCTGAAAGCCATTGAAAAAGAAGAAGACGGTCATTTCTATCGGGTGGAAGTGGTCCCGCCGCGCACAATCAACGACCCATTCATGTATCAATACCGGGGTGTTTCAATTTTTGCATCGACCATGCAGACAAAACCGGTTAAAATGTTTGAGAATTTGGGCTATCATAGCAACAGCATCAACAGCTACAAATATGAAGCATCCACTCTTGTTTTGGATTCGCTTTTTGGTCTTAAATATATCATCCGGCGCTCTGGTTCCCCGCCTTATAAACTGATGCCATCTATACTTAAAACCGATCAGATCGAGGTTTTTAAAAATCCATACGCCTTGTCCCTGGGTTATGTCGGCAATGAAGAACTCAGAGGTTGGCGCAGTTCGGCCAGCGACCCGTTTACAGCGCAAAACCGCTTGATGAAAGCGCTTTGCGGTGTGGATAACGTTCTGGTTCCGCTTCAGATGGAACAAGCAGAATCAGACAATATAACTTACACCAGTAATGGCAACAGTCATGCCTTCAGCTTCAGAAAATCAAACAAAGATCAGGAAGCGATCGCCCGTGTCCGGATCATCAATGAGAAAGATCAACATGTTTACCTCTATTTTGATGTCAGTCCTAATAAGGCCAAGAGAGGCTATGTGATGGTTGGGGAGACCAAGAGGGATTATAACGCCAAACGTGCCACAATCATTGATTTAGGCCATGTTTCGGCTGGAACGGAAATTGTCTTCAATATCACATTTGATGAAGAGAGCGATGAAACCGGCCGATTTGAACTGTACGCCTGCGCGCTGGATGAGCAGGCGTTTACCCAAGCGATCGACATCTTGCGGCAAAACAGTTTATCAATAAACAAAATGACCGATACGCGAGTCAGTGCTTCGATCGATGCACAAAAAGATGGCATTTTGATGTTGACGATTCCATACGATAGCGGCTGGCATGTGACGGTAGATGGAAATCCCGTTGAAATCGAAGCATTGGACGATGCTCTGATTTGCTTTCCTATTCAAGCAGGTCGGCATGACATTGAGATGCGGTATATACCCCCCTGGTTTTTTGAGGGGCTTATGATCAGCATAGGCAGTCTGCTTATCTTGTTGATGATCTGGAAGCTGCCTTCCTGGCTCAAGAAAAAGTCAAAACATACGAAGCAGAATAACAACAAAAGCTGTCAAGTCCGTCCTGTTTCACTGGAACAACCGCATACCGATCCAGATCATGATCAGATGCCGCTTTAGCTGGCCTTGTGATATAATCAATTTAAGGACGTGTCGCAATGATGTCTGAACACAGGACAGCCGGATAGATCCGGACATAAAATGAAGAGGAGGTCTTCAGTATGGAACTTCAAAGAAAATTTTATCGTTGTGAAATATGTGGCAACCTCGTTGGTTTAATTCAGGATGGAGGCGGCGAGCTGGTTTGCTGTGGCAAGCCTATGACGCTGCTCGTTGCAAACACCACGGATGCGGCAACTGAAAAGCATGTTCCGGTTTGCACCCGTGAAGGGAACAAGCTTCATGTGGTGGTGGGCAGTGTACCCCATCCCATGATTGAGGCTCATTACATCCAATGGATCTGTGTCGCCCAGGCAGGAAAGACACAGCGCACCGTTTTAAAACCCGGGCAGGCGCCTGAAGCGGATTTTTTGATTGAGGACGGCCCTGCCGTTGTTTATGAATACTGCAATTTGCATGGCCTCTGGAAAGCGGATGTCAGTGGCTGACTGACAGGATCGCCTCAGATGTTTTGGTTTCCGGCAGCTTCGTCACAGCTGCCGGAAATCTTATTTTAACCCGGCAGAGACAGGTTGGCTTTTTCGATGACCGATACATGAAGGGAGTCCGTTTTGTTATGGCATGGTTATGGCAAGATTTTCATACGGCGAGTATATTTTCTGTTCTTTTGACCTGCCTTTTTTATCTGATTCGGGTCATTGCATTTTTTGTTACATCTTTTACCTTTTATAAGCTGGCCATCAAACACGCGATACCGAATCCCTGGATGGCCTTTGTTCCAGTGATTCGATATTATCTGCTGGGCCAGCTGATCGGAGAAACCCTGCCGGTTACAGAACGATGGCATATTCCGTTCATTCAATATCTATTACCTTTTTTGGCTGCCTTCATGGTTCTGCTGAGCGGGACCTTTGCAGGCAAATTGGCTTCTTTTTTGACTTCTGTTTTGGTTGTCTTATGCTATTGCAGTTTATTTCGGCGTTACCGTGAAGAATATGCCCTGCTTTATGGTCTGATGGCTGGTTTACCTTATCTAGAAATCATCGGCTGCTTTCTTCTTTTACGCTTGGTCAGCCTCCCTTTGCCGGATCCCAAAGAAGACGCAACGGTTTTTCGATCACGGCGATGAATGGCTCTGAACTAAAGTGAACTCTCATTCTTGACAACTTCCCGCAATCGTCTATAGTAGACCTGTCTGATTTTGTTAATGAACATGCTCGACGTCAGACGGTGTGAGGAAGGCCAGTTAACCGGAATAAATTAAAGGAGACATCATGAGCAATCTTCAAAACATTTTATATTTAAAAGATTTTTTTGGACACTCCAATCCAGCCGAACTGATTACAAAATTCGGAAGCCCGCTTTATGTTTATAACGAAGAGATCATGCGTCAACGATGCAGGGAAATGAAGCATCTGGTTGATTATGAACATTTTACGGCCAATTATTCGATCAAAGCCAACACCAATCTTTCTTTGCTCAGAATCGCAAAAGACGAAGGGTTTTATGCCGATGCCATGTCACCCGGTGAGCTGAATGCATTGGAAAAAGCTGGGTTTTCGCCGGAACAAATCTTTTTTGTCCCCAATAATGTTGGTGACGATGAATTGCTTTATGCCCAATCCCGGAACATTTGCACAAGTCTTGACTCGCTGGATCAGCTGGAACGCTTTGGCCGTCTGGCCGCGGGCAGTAAGGCGGCTATCCGCATCAATCCGGGACTGGGTACTGGACACCATGAAAAAGTCATTACGGCCGGTAAGATGACCAAGTTTGGAATCAGTGCCAATCAAATCAAGGAAGCGCAGTCGATTGCGTCCCGATATCAGATCAAGCTGATCGGCCTTAATCAGCACATCGGCTCACTTTTCATGGAGCCAGGCGTTTATTTAGAGGCAGCCCGACAGTTATTTGATTTGGCAATGACCTTTCCAGATCTTGAGTTTATCGATTTAGGCGGCGGCTTTGGGATTCCTTACCATAAACTGAGTGGGGAAAGCCGCTTAGATCTGAATGCGCTGGGGCAAGGCTTATTGAACCTGATCCATGATTTTATTGCCCAATATGGCCGACCGGTCAAAATAAAAATTGAGCCGGGCCGCTATATTGTTGCCGAATGTGGCATTCTATTGGGGACGGTTTATGCCAAAAAAGTGAATAACGGCGTTTTATATGCCGGGACGGATATTGGATTTAATGTGTTGGCGCGTCCCATGCTATATGACGCATGGCATGACATCGTTGTCTATCGCGACGGTCAGTTGCTGCTTTGTGATCAGACTGAACCGGTTACCGTTGTTGGCAATATTTGTGAAAGCGGCGATATCATTGCAAAAGAACGGCCATTGCCTGCATTGAGACAGAATGATATTCTGGCCGTCCTGGATGCAGGAGCGTATGGTTATGCCATGAGTTCTAATTACAATAGCCGGCTGAGGCCCGCTGAAGTTTTGATTCGAAAAAATCAGGAAGCCGTCCTGATCCGCCGCCGTGAAACTTTTGAAGATTTGACACGGACCTGCTTTGAATGAACATGTGAACGAGGAACTGAGACGATGAGCAAAAGGAAAGATTATATCAGCTGGGATGAATATTTTATGGGGATTGCTTTGCTTTCAGCATGCCGAAGCAAGGATCCCAATACGCAGGTCGGAGCCTGTATTGTCAACCGACAGCATAAAATTGTCTCAGTTGGCTATAATGGGATGCCAATCGGATGCAGCGATGATGTGTTTCCGTGGGATAGGGAAGGGGACCTGCTTGAAACAAAATATCCCTACGTCTGTCATGCGGAACTGAATGCCATCCTGAATAATGTGGGCTTTAATCTGAGTGACTGTATCATTTACGTTCCGTTGTTTCCCTGCAATGAATGCAGCAAAGCGATCATTCAGTCAGGTATACGAGAGGTTGTCTACCTTTCTGATAAATATGCTGAAACAGACAGTGTCAAAGCATCCAAGCGCATGTTTGATTACGTGGGCGTTCGATATAGGCTTCTGGAAACGGATCTGAAGGAATTAACGATCTCCTATCGGCCTGAAGACATCTGACCCATAAACAACAGTGATTCCAGAGCACCCAGCCGGGTGCTTTTTTGATGCGCAAACCGAGGCTTGACACGGAGCGAAATGGATGTTATATTGAAAACCGAACATATGTTTCACACCGCGTTATGAGGAGGACGATCCGATGCCAATGATTAATCTGTTGTTGTGGCTATCTCTGACTTTATTGGCTTTGCTGCTGGCGCTGTGGCTGGCTGTTGAGAAAAAGGATGAGGCCGACATAGCTGAAAAAGGGAAAAAATAAAAGAGCAGTCTGATGGGACTGTTCTGTGGGCCAGGAGATTTGTTCTTTTTTCATCCTGAGTTGATTATCGGTTACGACAGTCGTGTATAACATCGATATCGGCGGCGATGTGGAGGCACGTCTTAAAGATCTGCTGGCAGAAAAAGCCGGACAGATTGATATCGAGATTGTGCAGATGTATGCCGGAT
>JAGPFK010000060.1 GCA_018056585.1 Clostridia bacterium
GCTCACTATCATCTGGATAACCTGATTGCGATCGTGGATCGCAATGGCTTGCAGATTTCAGGCTGCACAGAAGAGGTCATGAGTCTCGAGCCTTTAGATGAAAAATGGAAAAGTTTCGGCTGGTCTGTGGTCAAAACAGACGGACATGATGTTGCAGCCCTGGTAAAAGCCCTTCAGGCTGTGCCGGCAGAAGCGGGAAAACCCACGCTGATCCTGGCCAGGACGATCAAAGGGCGAGGGGTCTCCTTTATGGAAAATGTCCCGTCGTGGCATCACGGTGTTCCGACGGAAGAGGAATTCAAAAGAGCAATGAAGGAGCTTAAAGCGTCCTGTGGAGGTGCTGATGAATGAATCAGATTGCCAATCGCCAGGTCATCTGTAATGAATTGATCCGTCAGGGGAAGCAGGATCCGACTGTTTTTGTTCTGGCCAGTGATTCAAGGGGTTCTGCTTCTCTGACGGAATTTATCAGGCAACTGCCGGATCAGTTTGTTGAAACCGGTATTGCCGAACAGAACTTAGTCGGGATCGCAGCCGGCATGGCGGCGTCCGGGCTGAAGCCTTATGTTGCGTCTCCTGCTTGTTTTTTAAGTATGCGCAGCATCGAACAGATCAAGCTCGACGTTGCTTATTCCAATCAGCCAGTGCGCTTGATTGGCATCAGCGGCGGGCTCAGCTACGGTGCGTTGGGTATGTCTCATCATTCCCTGCAGGACATCGCCGTGATGCGTGCCATCCCTGGCATCAGGATCGTCCTCCCGGCAGACCGCCACGAAACCAAAAAGTTAATGGAAGCTCTTTTTGATTGTGAAGAACCTGTGTATGTTCGTGTCGGGCGCAATCCCGTTTTAGACGTTTATCCGCACGATGATTTTGATTTTTCCATCGGACAAGCGATCAAGCTGCATGAAGGGCGTGATGTGACCATCATAGCCTGCGGCGAAACGGTCCGCGGTGCTCTGGATGCTGCACTCCTGCTGTCCGAAGAGGGGGTTTCGTGCCGCGTCCTGAGCATGCATACCATTAAGCCGCTGGACACCGAAGCGATCAGAAGGGCCGCTGAAGAAACCCGTGCCATAGTTACCGTGGAGGAACACAGTGTTTTCGGCGGACTCGGCGCTGCGGTCTCAGAGGTGGTCGTGACGCACCATCCCTTGCCGATGCGGATCCTGGGTGTTCCGGACGAGCCGGCTATTGCCGGTCCTTCCAGAGACGTTTTTCGTTATTATGGACTGGACGCTTCGGGCGTCATCCGCGCAGTCCGGGATCTGATGGCTGCCCAATGAACATGCAGAACAAGGAACAAAAAAAAATCACACTTAGAGACATCGCTCAGGCGGCCAATGTCTCCACTGCGACGGTTTCTAATGCACTGAACAATCGACCCGGGGTGAGCGAAGAGCTGAGGCAGCGCATTTTTCAGACGGCTCATCAGCTCGGTTATGTGCGCAGCAACGGAATCAGCCAGCCGGTCATCCGCTTGATCATTCTTAAGCGGCATGGCTATGTGGTTACCGACACCCCTTTTTTTGCCGCATTGGTTGAGGGAATCGAAAAGCAATGCCGTTCGCAAGATTATGAATTGCTGATTTCACACTTCAGCCTGAATGAAAAAGAACGGCCTGATTTAATCCGTTTGATAAACACCGATCATGCGGCCGGCCTGATTGTTCTGGCCACCGAAATGCTCATGGAAGATCTGGCTGTTCTCAGTCATGCCCGCATCCCGATTGTCCTTCTGGACAGCCGCTTTTTTAGTTGTCCGTATGATCGCGTGCTCATCAATAATGAGGAAGCTGCTTTTACAGCAACCACATACCTGATCGAACAAGGGCACCAGCAGATTGGTTATCTCAGCAGTTCCGTCATGATCAACAATTTTAATGACCGGGCGGCCGGCTATCGTTGTGCCCTGGAGCGGGCCAATCTGCCGGTTGACGATGGCCTGAAACTGGCCCTGGAGCCAACCCTTGACGGCTCATACCGTGATATGCTTCGGATTCTGGATCGATTTTCTAGGCTGCCCACCGCTTTTTTCGCGGATAACGACATCATTGCGTGCGGCGCAATGAAAGCCCTGCAGGAAAAGGGAATCCAGATTCCTGAAAAGGTTTCCATCGTCGGGATCGATGACATGCCATTTTGTGAGTTGACTCAACCGCGGCTGACAACGGTCCGCGTCTTCAAACAAGAGCTGGGCGGCATTGCGGTCAGGCGACTGATGGATAAAATTGAAGGAGACCCGATTATCCAGCAAATTGCTGTCGGGACGAAACTTGTGATTCGTGACAGTGTTTGCAAGCTTCAGAATAGATAAAGGAGAATACAGACATGCATCAAGTTGCCAAATGGGATCTTTTTGAATGGACTTTAAAGGGGCCTGAAGATGGCAATCCCTTCCGGGATGTTGTCTTACAGGCTTTTTTTGAACACCGAGGCCGCCGCGTCACGGTCAATGGCTTTTATGACGGCGCAGGTCAGTATATCATCCGTTTTATGCCGGATATGATTGGCGATTGGACATTTGTCACACACAGCAATGTTCCTGAGCTGAACAAACAAACGGGGCAGCTGACCTGCACAGCGCCCAGACCGGATAACCATGGCCCGGTTCGTGTGAGCCGAACCTATCACTTTTCTTATGAAGACGGCACGCCATACTATCCGATCGGGACAACCTGTTACGCCTGGATCCACCAGGGCAGCAAACTGGAACAGCAGACGCTGCAAACACTTGAAAAATCGCCTTTCAATAAAATCCGCATGTGCGTCTTTCCCAAACATTATCTTTTCAATACCAACGAACCAGAGCTTTACCCTTTTGTTAAAAACTCTGAGGAAAACTGGGATGACTCGCGTTTCAACCCGGATTTTTTCCGGCATCTGGAAGATTGTATTTTAGAACTGGCAAAACGCGGAATCGAGGCGGATCTGATCCTCTTTCATCCCTATGACCGTTGGGGTTTTGCCCGGATGGACCATGAAACAGATGTCTTTTATCTCCGCTATCTGTTGGCGCGCTTGTCTGCTTTCCATAATGTCTGGTGGTCGTTTGCCAATGAATACGACTTGATGGAAAAGTCAATTTCTGATTGGGAAGATCTGGCTCAGGTGGTCGTCATGGAAGATCCCTGGCAACACCTGCGCTCCATTCACAATTGTCTCCACTTTTATGATCACTCACGCCCCTGGATCACACACTGCAGCATCCAGCGCGTGGACTGGTACCGAACCAGTGAAAATGTCGATTTATGGCGCGAACAGTACCGCAAACCGGTCATTGTTGACGAATGTGCTTATGAAGGCAATATAGATATGAAATGGGGCAGCCTCACAGCCGAAGAGCTGGTGCGGCGATTCTGGGAAGGAACCGTCCGGGGCGGTTATGTCGGACATGGCGAAACATACGTGCACGAAGATGACATTCTTTGGTGGTCCAAAGGTGGTGTTCTGCATGGTCAAAGTGCGGAACGAATTGCTTTTTTACGGCGGATCCTCGAAGACATGCCAATAGACTTTCTGGATTATGCCCCTTCTGGCATTGATCGCAGAAATCTGCCCTGCGGAGGTGCCAAAAATGAATATTATCTTTGTTACTTTGGCTTTAATCAACCCTCATACATGACGTTTTCGATGGAACCCGGCATGACCTATCAAGTCGATATCATTGATACCTGGAATATGACCATTGAATCAGTAGAAGAAACCCAAGAAGGCCATTTTTGCATTGATCTTCCGGGCCGCCCTTACATGGCGGTTCGGCTTACAAAGAAAGGCTGATTGATATGGCGCCCTTTATTTTAGCGATTGATCAAAGTACTTCGGCAACAAAAGCGATCCTTTTTGACGGAAAAGGTCATCTTCTTCATCGGGCAAGCCGTCCACACAAGCAGTTTTATCCGAATCCGGGCTGGGTAGAACAGGACCCGGTTGAAATCTGGCAAAATACACTGGCTGCAATTGAAGCGGTCTGTCAGGAAGCCGGTCTTGCTGCAGAAGAAATGCAAAAACAGATCTGTGTTTTAGCGATCACCAATCAGCGGGAGACGGTTATGATTTGGGATCGCCTGAATGGAAAGCCCATTTATCCAGCCATCACGTGGCAATGCAACCGGGCTTCCTCAATTTGCCAGGATATTGAAAAGCGTGGGTTTGCGCCGGAAGTGAAAGCGCGGTCCGGACTTGTCCTCTCCCCTTATTTTTCCGCCGCCAAGGCTTCCTGGATGCTTCAAAATGTTCCGGATGCCAGGCGCCTGGCCGATGAAGGCCGATTGCTTCTGGGAACGATGGACAGCTGGCTGATCTGGAACCTGACAGGCGGTGCCGTGCATGCTACAGACTATTCCAATGCCAGCCGGACCCAGTTGTTTAATATTTTTGAGCAGCGCTGGGACGAAAAACTGCTTGATATTTTTGGCATTCCAGCGGCTTTGCTTCCCGAAGTATGTTTTTCCGACATGATTTACGGCCACGTTACGGCTGGCTCCGAACCCATGACTAAAACCCTTGAAGGGTTGCCTATCGGAGGCGTCATGGGAGATTCACACGCAGCACTTTTCGGGCAGAATTGTTTTAGGCAGGGCATGACCAAGGCAACCTATGGAACCGGCTCTTCAATGATGATGAACATTGGATCGGAGGCTCGCCAATCCGAGCATGGCCTGGTTACCTCTATTGCCTGGGGGCTGAAAGGAAAAATCGACTATGTCTTCGAAGGGAACATCAATTGTTCTGGAGACACCATCCAATGGCTGGTGGATGAACTTAAAATTTTAAATGAACCTCAGGAAGCGAAAGATTTTGCTTTGATGCTTCCTGACAATGGCGGTGTCTATTTGGTGCCGGCCTTTGTCGGCCTGGGCGCCCCCTATTGGGACAGCGAAGCCCGAGCGTCGATCACCGGTCTTTCCCGGGGAACCGGCAAGGCTCATGTGATCCGTGCGGCAGAAGAGTCCATGGCTTACCAAATCAAAGATATTGCCGATCTGATGCTTTCTGAAAGCGGCCTTGATATCCCGGAATTGCGCGTGGACGGCGGTCCGACACGTGATACATTTCTGATGCAGTTTCAGGCCGATATCCTTGACAGGCCGGTTGTCTGCGCGCGTATCGCGGAGTTATCGGCTTTGGGTGCCTGCCTGATGGGTGGCCTGGCCGTGGGTCTTTTCAAAGATCTTGATGAAATAAGCGCTTTACGTGAGCCGGGTCAAAGCTACCGGCCTTCTATGGGATTTGAAGAACGCCGGCGACTGTATGACGGATGGAAAAGAGCAGTCAGGCGAACACTGAGCTGGTATCCAGAATCTGATAAAGAGGTGTGATCATGAAAGTCGTTGACCTGAAAACAAATCGTATGACCTGTCCATTGGGTTATCAGTTTGACAAACCGAGATTTTCCTTCATTGCGGAAGAAACAGAGGCAACTTCGCTCAGCGCCATGAGAATACAAGTCGCTCTCGATCCGGACATGCAGCAAATTGTTTATGACAGTGGAAAAATAGCGGCCGTCAACTCCATCTCATTTGAGCCGGAACTGGAGCTGTCCCCCTGCACCCGTTATTACTGGCATGTCTGGGCCAAGGCTGATAATGGAGATGAAGCAAAAAGCGCAGTGGCCTGGTTTGAGACAGCTAAGAGGGATCAGCCGTGGCAAGCAGACTGGATTACACCTTTATTTGATAAGGACATACATCCCGTCATTTTTCGCGACCTGGAGGTTGATGAATCGATAAAAACCATTCGGATTTATGGTGTCGGCTTAGGTGTCTATGAGCTGTATTGGGATGATGTTAAAGTTGGAGATGAATATCTGCTTCCTGGCCTTCACGCCTATGATTGCTGGATTCAATATCAGACGTATGAAATCAAAGAGCCAAAATCAGGCCGGCATCGCCTCTCTTTTATGTTGGGCAACGGCTGGTACAAGGGCAAATTTGGACTGAAACGTGAAACCGAAATTTACGGCGATCGGATGGCGTGCCTTGCCGAAATCCACTTGATAGACAATCGGGGGCAAAGAACTGTTATCGGAACGGATACAACCTGGCAAGCAACGCGCAGTCCCGTTTTATCCAGCGGCATCTATGATGGGGAGGAACGCGACGCGACTTTGGATTTATCTGAGATTTTCGGCGTTCAAATTTTGGATTTAGGCACAAAACGTCTTAAAGAACGGCTCAGTCCGCCGATTTGCATACATGAACGAATAAAACCAATTGAAGTGATCCATACGCCAGCCGGCGAAACCGTTCTGGATATGGGCCAGAATATGGTTGGCTGGCTTGAATTTCGAACAAGAGCAGAGCGAGGGCAGAAACTGGTTTTCCAATTTGGTGAAATTTTGCAGGACGGCAATTTCTATCGGGAAAATCTGCGAGAAGCAAAGGCTTGTTTTACTTACATTGCAGATGGCCGTGACACAGTCGTCCGGCCACAGTTTACATTCTTTGGCTTTCGATATGTCAAAGTAGAGGGCCAAGAAGAGCCGTTAAACCCTGATGATTATACCGGCTGTGTCATCCATTCATCGATGGATGAAATCGGATCGATTGAAACATCCGATCCGCTTGTAAATCGGCTGATCGACAACGCACGATGGAGTCAGAAGGGTAATTTTCTCGATGTTCCGACAGACTGCCCGCAGCGCGACGAGCGGATGGGTTGGACTGGGGATGCTCAGATCTTTTGCGGTACGGCCTGTTTTAATATGGATACCTACGCCTTCTATACCAAATATTGTCAAGACCTGGCCTATGAACAGGCAAAGTTCAATGGCAGTGTGCCGCACGTTGTCCCTCTGGCCGGCTATGACGGACATGGTTCAACGGCTTGGGGCGATGCGGCGACCGTTATTCCCTTTGAGGTTTATGTTCATTTCGGTGACAAGAACATTCTGAAGCGGCAGTATGACAGCATGAAGGCGTGGGTTGATTACATTTTGCGAGAAGACAATCGAACAGGAAATCAGCGTCTTTGGACGACCGGCTATCATTTTGCTGACTGGCTGGCTCTTGACGGAAAAGTCAAAGGCGGCGTCTACGGAGGAACAGATCCTTATTATATTGCGTCAGCCTATTACTTCTGGTCGGCAGACCGGGTAGCCAAAGCTGCTCAAGTCTTAGAGAAAACAGAAGATGCTCTTTTTTATCGAAAACTGGCACATGAGATTCGGCATGCGATTCGAAAAGAGTACTTTACCCCTACCGGCCGCCTCAGTGTGGATACACAAACAGGACATGCGCTTGCCCTTTATATGGGGCTTGCTGAAGAAGCGGCCAGGCCCCGCGTCGCAGCAGCATTGGCAGAAAAGATCCGTGCAAATGGATACCATCTGGACACGGGTTTTGTTGGAACGCCCTATCTTTGCCGTGCCCTGTCTGCATATGGCTATCATGACCTTGCCTGCACCTTGCTGTTTAACAAAGACTATCCAGGCTGGCTCTATGAAGTCCTGATGGGTGCAACGACCATCTGGGAACGCTGGAATTCCGTGCTGCCAGACGGAAAGATCAGCAGTACGGGGATGAACTCACTGAACCACTATGCTTATGGGTCCATCGTTGAATGGATTTATCGGTTTATCGTCGGCATCAATCCGGATGAGACGCTGACCGGTTTTGCGCGGACTTTGATTAAGCCTGGCCCGGATTATCGTTTCAGCAGAGTCAAAGGACAGGTTAAAACACCGTTTGGCCTTTACCGCGTCG
>JAGPFK010000061.1 GCA_018056585.1 Clostridia bacterium
GGGATTATGGATGCAGCCGGTTCCATACCGGTTGTTTTTAAAGGAATCGAGCGTTCGTTTGAACGCTCGAATACCTTAACCCAGCCCAGCCGTCATGATTACCATGAGCTGACTTACATGCGCAGCGGAAAAGCGGAATTTATCATTGAAGGACGATCTCTGCAAATCGAAAAGGGAGCCACAATCGTTCTTCGGCCTCACAGTATACATCAGATTCGAATTCTCGAAGATGCCGCCGATATGATGATTCTGTACTTCGGGTTTTCTGATCAAATTGGATCAGCCAATAACCCAGGAGGGTTGCCTGCCCAAAAAACAACAGACATCGCGCCGCAGACACTAGAACAGTTTATCCATTTTGCATGTGGCGGCATATTCGATTCATCAGGTCAGCCGGCAGATCCTTATTTGTTGTTGCGCGGCAAAAGCCGACAGGATATTGTTGCCCTGATCGAGCAAATTTTGAGGGAAAGTCAGAAAGAATCATACGGTCAAGAGTTTATGATGCAATTACTGGCGATGGAACTGATGATTGTTCTGGCCCGCGGATTACGAGAGGAATGGGAGGAAAGCCTGCGGCTCAAAACCGGAAAAGCCAGTGAACTGGTTCGAATTGCGTGTGATTATATATCGGAAAATTACGATAAAGATTTATCTGTAGCTGACATGGCCGGGTATGTTTTTCTGAGCCAGGGCTATTTTACCAGGGCTTTCAGAGAAGAAACCGGACTGAGCCCAATGGCGTTTTTGATGCAGGTGCGGATTCATCATGCCTTGAAAATGCTTGAAAAGCAAGATATGAAGGTCAGCGGCATTGCCACACGGGTTGGCTTTTCAAGTCCTCAGCGCTTTAATGCCGCCTTCCGGAAATATATGGGCATGACACCGTTGCAATATCGTAAAAAAATTCAATATGACAAGAAGGGGACAAAAAGTGACGGACACATTTAAAGACAAAATAACAGATGAGGACAACGATCAGATCGATACGCAAATCTATGTGGATATGCCACGTATTGAAAAAGCGGTGCGCGAAATCCTTTTGGCTATTGGTGATGATCCGGACCGCGAAGGGCTGCGGGAAACGCCGAAGAGGGTGGCGCAAATGTGTAATGAGCTGTTTTCAGGGCTCCATCTGAATGTACTTGATTACGTTAAGGTTTTTCACGAAGAGCATCATGATGAAATGATTATGGTCAGTGATATTCCGTTTTATTCAATGTGTGAGCATCATTTGCTTCCCTTTGTCGGGAAGGCCCATGTTGTCTATATCCCCCGCGAAGGGCGCATCATCGGCCTCAGTAAAATTGCCCGAATTGTTGATCTGATGTCAAAAAAACCTCAGCTTCAGGAGCGGCTGACATCACAGATAGCGGATACATTGGTTGAAGTCGCAAAGCCAATGGGCGTTGCCGTCATCGTTGAAGCCGAACACCTCTGCATGACGATGCGCGGGATCAAGAAGCCCGGCTCATTGACTGTGACATCCGCTTTGCGTGGAATTTGTAAAAGTGACGCGCGTTCCCGCGCAGAAGCCATATCACTGTTGAACAGGCATCGCTGACGATTACTTTAAAAAAAGGGGGGGTGATCAGGGGTGGATTTGACTTTTAAGCCGGAGCCTGTTTTCCGATGCGGACGATATGCCCTGCCGATTGGAAAGCGGACATATTTGATGGGCATCCTTAACGTGACACCTGACTCGTTTTCAGATGGTGGACGGTTCATGGATCCTGATGCGGCTCTCTTGCACGCTGAGCAGCTGATTGAAGATGGTGCTGATATTTTAGATGTTGGCGGTGAATCAACCCGACCCGATTATGAACCGGTCTGTGAAGAAGAGGAGCTGAGACGTGTTCTGCCTGTTATTGAGGGCATAACCCGCCGGTTCGATTGCCCTGTTTCAATTGATACCCATAAATCGTCGGTCGCAAAAGCTGCTTTATCGGCCGGCGCCGTTATTGTCAATGATGTAACAGGTCTTCAGTCTGATGAACAGATGGCACAGGTTGCGGCGGAAGCGGGTGCCGGTGTCATTATCATGCATAATGCGCGTCTTTACCGAACGAAAACATTGCCGGACCATGAGGATATCATCTTGTCCATGCTTGACTTTATGAGAAAAAGTCTGACCCTTGCGTTTCATGCCGGCCTTGTTGCAGAACAGTTGGTCCTGGATCCCGGCCTTGGCTTCGGTGTGAACACGTCTGAATCCTTAGCTTTGATTCGTCATCTGCCTGAGCTTAAAACTTTCGGTCTTCCTGTCCTGGTCGGACCATCTCGCAAGCGTTTTATCGGCGATGTCCTTCATGTGAAAACAGATCAGCGCCTGATGGGGACGGCGGCAGCCGTGGCTGTATCTATTGCGCGTGGTGCGGATATGATCCGTGTGCATGATGTTTTGCCGATTTTTGAAATTGTTAAAATGGCCGATGCCATTTGTCGTGAAAGCACAAAGGAGGAGTCTGAGTGCAGCCTGCATGGATGGATCGGGTGATTTTAAAAGGCATGGTCTTTTACAGCCATGTCGGTGTTCTGCCCCATGAAAAAGAAAAAGGACAGGATTTTGAATTGGACGTGGTTTTTTACTGTCACACCATCCAGGCAGCAAAGACCGACGAGATCGGCCAAACGATCGATTACGGACAAGCTTATCGTCTGATCAAAAAAATAGTAGAAGAAGCCACATGCGACCTGATCGAAAAATTGGCAGGCCTTGTGGCCGACATGCTTTTGCAGACCTTTTTGCTCGCGGCAGCTGTCACGGTCACGGTAAAAAAACCGCATGCACCCATAGACGGACAATTTGAATACATGGGCGTTTCAATTACCAGGGAAAGATCATGACGCGGCCCGAAGAGGAGGAAAAATCAACGATTGCCTATTTATCGCTTGGATCCAATGTCGGCGACCGGGAATCTTTTCTGCGACGCGCATTACATCAGTTAGCGGATCATCCTGAAATCAGGATCGAAAAGGTTTCCTCGCTTTATGAAACGGATCCCGTCGGGTATACTGAACAGCCCCCATTTTTGAATGCAGTTGCCAAAATCAAAACGACCTTGCCTCCTGACGCTCTGTTGCGCTTGTGCCAATCCATCGAGCAGTCACTTTGCCGCGAAAGGAAAATACGATGGGGCCCGCGAACCATCGACATTGATATTCTGACATATGATCAGCTTTCGGTGCAGCTTCCTGATCTGATCCTTCCGCATCCCCGCATGCAGGACCGCGACTTTGTGTTGATCCCCTTGCGTGAGATCACGGAAAATAGTTGTGAAACAACGCCAACCGTCAGACTTTTCAGAAAAAACTGGTTTGATGCACATGATGACTCGACAAAATAAATAGGGAGTGTTACGATAAGGCTGTTAAAAATGGCATCGTTTCTGCTTTCAGATCGACTGTTTGAAGAAGCGAAGCTTGAAGAAAGACCTGACCGCAAGGATGACCGAACGGAAAGGCGCGCATGGCGTGTTTATGATGAGATGCTGCATGGTGCTCCCTTCCGTGATAGGCAGGGAGTTTTTTTATGGAGGTGTCTGAGTTGGAAAAGAGGATTGGGATTATCGGTATTGTTGTTGAAGATCTGTCGGCTGCAGAACGGGTTAACGCCATATTGCATGAATATGCGGATCTCATTGTGGGGCGGATGGGGATCCCTTACCGCGAAAGAGGCGTTTCTGTTATTTCACTGATTGTCGATGGCAGCAACGATGAAATCAGCGCTCTGACGGGGAAATTAGGGAGAATACCGGGGTTATCAGTTAAATCCATGGTAACCAAAAGCGTGTAGGAGGAAAAGTCAGATGCGTTATTTTGATCGATATGAGAAGGAATTTGCGTTTTATGATCAGCTTGACCACGATTTTATTGACGATGAAAAGATTTGGGCTCAGCTCAATAAATGGGAGAATCCAAAAAAGGAAGATGTGCGATGCGTTTTGAAAAAAGCAGAACAATGTATCCGCCTGGAACCGGAGGAAACGGCGATTCTTATCCAGAATAAAGATGAAACCACTCTGCAGGAAATGTATGAACTGGCCAACCAGTTAAAAGAAGATGTGTATGGTGATCGCATCGTCTTTTTCGCGCCTCTTTACATCAGCAATGAGTGTGAAAACAACTGCCTTTATTGCGGTTTCAGATCCGGCAATTTGTCTGTGGAACGAAAAACGCTCTCATTTGATGAAATTGAAAAAGAAGTCCGGATCATGATCGGAGAAGGTCAGAAACGGACGGTCCTTGTGTATGGCGAATCGCCTGCGACCAGGATTGACTTCATCTGTGAATCGGTAAAGAAAGTGTACGGCGTGAAAACCGATCATGGTGAAATCAGGCGCGCCAATATTAATTGTGCGCCGCTTTCTGTTGATGAACTAAAACAATTAAAAAACGCAGGGATCGGGACGTATCAGGTTTTTCAGGAAACTTATCATCATCAAACTTACCGGAAAGTTCATCCGGCGGGTACGGTCAAAGGTCATTATCGCTGGCGATTGTATTGCATGGACAGGGCGCAGGAGGCAGGCGTTGATGACAACGGAATCGGTGTTCTCTTTGGGCTTTATGACTGGCGATTTGAAGTCATGGGTCTTTTGTATCATACCATTCATCTTGAAGAAACCTTTTCCGGCGTCGGCCCGCACACTATTTCTTTCCCGCGCATCACACCGGCTGTCGGAACGCCCTATTCCCTGCATCCGGCCTATCTGGTCAGTAATGACGATTTTAAAAAACTGGTGGCTGTGCTGCGACTGTCTGTCCCCTATACCGGCCTCATCTGTACGGCCCGCGAATCGGAAAAAGTACGTAGGGAGGTTCTCTCCCTGGGCGTTTCACAAATTGACGCAGGTACGAGAATTGGTGTGGGTGCTTATACAGAATCAGCCGTCGCCAATCAAATGCCGGAAAAGGAGCAATTTTCCATCGGTGATTCGCGAAGCCTGGATGATGTGGTTTGCGAGATTTGTGAGACGGGCCATTTGCCGTCTTTCTGCACCGCCTGCTATCGGGCTGGCCGGACGGGCGAACAGTTTATGAAAGTTGCCAAGTCCGGATTTGTCCACCATTTTTGCATGCCGAATGCCCTTTTTACTTTGAAGGAATACCTTTTGGATTATGCATCGGATGAAACCCGTCAAAAGGGAGAATCTGCCATCGCCTCTCATCTGACTCGTTTTAAAGGTGAGCCGGTTTATGATCAGATTTGCATGAATCTGAAATCAATCGAAAACGGTGCGCGCGATTTGCGCTTTTGATGAGATCAGATATGTTATTCGGAATAACCGAAGAAGCCTTTTCTTCTTTTTTATTACAGGCAAACCGGAGGACTCTGGCTGAAACGATTCGCTTTTTTTTCGAAGCGGATGATCAGACTGTCGAGGAGCTTCGCGCATGGGCCGGAAAGGCGCGCGACAAAATGTATGGGAAACGGGTCTTTTTCCGCGCGCTGATTGAATTTTCAAGCTGGTGCAAGAATGATTGCTATTATTGCGGCCTTCAAAGGAGCAATCAAAACGCGGTCCGATACCGACTTTCTGATGATGAGATCATTTCGTGCTGCCGAACGGCTTATGAAAGAGGAATCAGAACATTTGTTTTGCAAAGTGGAGAGGATCCATCTTATTCAGATTTTCGGCTGTGTCGGCTTATTACAGAGATCAAAGAACAGTTTCCGGATTCGGCTGTCACCTTATCTGTTGGCGAACGAAGCCCCGATTCCTATCAGCGTTTGTTTGATGCAGGAGCCGATCGGTATTTGCTGAGACATGAAAGTGCCAATGAGGATCATTATCGCAAGCTGCATCCACCGACTCAGCGTCTCTGTGACAGAAAACGATGTCTATTTCATCTGAAAGAAATCGGGTATGAAGTGGGAACGGGTTTTATGGTTGATTCTCCTGATCAAACAAATGAGACACTGGCTGATGACTTTATTTTTTTAAGAGAACTCAAGCCAGATATGATTGGAATTGGCCCATTCATCCCTCATCACGACACGCGATTTGCGGGATATGAATTTCCATCCGCCAAACACACACTTATTCTGCTTTCGCTGATACGCGTGATGCTGCCAGGCGTTTTGCTGCCTGCAACCACCGCTCTTGCGGCAGCAGATGATCGCGGCTTTGAAAAGGGATTGATGGCCGGTGCCAATGTTCTGATGCCGAATGCATCACCGCTCAAGCGCCGGGACGCGTATGCCCTCTATGATCACAAACCGAACGAAGGCAAAGGAACGATAGAGCAATGGCATCAGTGGGTTCATTGGGTGGAGAGCCTGGGCCTTCAGCCTGATTTTTCGCGCGGCGACTCAAAAATGAAACAAATGGATGGTGAGAGATGAAAGACATGAATACAACCCCTTTAGCCAGCCGATGGGTGATTGGGATTTTCGGCAAAAGAAATGTCGGTAAATCTTCTTTACTCAACGCGCTGACGGGCCAGGAGATCGCCGTCACTTCACCGGTTCCCGGAACAACGACAGATCCTGTCCATAAGGCGATGGAGCTTTTACCGCTTGGGCCGGTTGTTCTGGTTGATACGGCCGGTCTCGATGACTCTGAGGCACTGGGTCAAAAGCGAATCGAAAAAACATATGAAGTGCTTCGAAAATGCGATCTGGCCCTGGTCGTTGTGAATTCGGCTGCGGGTATATCCTCGCTTGAAACAAAATTCGTCGATCGGTTGAAACGAGAAAATATTCCTTTTCTTTTTGTCTTCAACCAATGTGATCGGTCCCTGCCACCAAAGGACGAGATCCGTTTGCTTGCTGAGAGGATGAAAGCGCCGGTTGTTCCGGTCAGCGCGCTAAGCGGCTTTGGCATTGAAACGCTCAAACAAGAAATCATAGCCTGTTCACTTCCCTCTGAAACAGAGCCGCCCTTACTCCATGATTTGATACAAGAAGGGGAAACAGCTGTTCTTGTGACACCGATTGACAAGTCAGCTCCGAAAGGACGGTTGATTTTACCGCAGCAGCAGACAATCCGGGCCCTTCTGGACAGCGGCGCGGTTGCTGTTGTGACAAAAGAAGATCAACTCAAGCAAACGCTCAGAAATCTTCATCAACCGCCAGCCATTGTGATCACAGATTCTCAGGCTTTTGCGAAGGTTTCCGAAGCCACGCCGGATGAAATTTTAATGACGTCCTTCTCCATCCTTTTTGCCAGACAAAAAGCGGACCTTTGTGAAATGGTCCGCGGCCTTTTGCGCATAAAACAGCTTTTGCCGGGAGAAAAAGTGCTGATTGCTGAAGGCTGCACCCATCATCGGCAATCCGATGATATCGGACTTTTAAAAATACCGCAATGGATCCGCCAAATCGCGGGGAATGAGATTTTTTTTGAATGGGAAAGTGGCGGACATTACCCCTCCGATTTGTCTGCCTATGCGGTTGTAGTGCATTGCGGAGGTTGCATGCTGAACCAAAAAGAAATGCGATACCGCATCAATCAAGCCAGAGAACAAGGCGTTGGCATCACCAACTATGGTCTGCTGATCGCTTTTGCCCTTGGTATTTTACCCAGAGCGCTTTTGCCATTTCCAGAAGCGAAACGAGTTTTTGATGAAATTAAAGAAGCCGGTATTCTGCCATTAGAATAAATAGGAAGATGCCAGGCATGACCCCGCATCAGTCAGCGCCTTATCCTTGTATTGGCCTGTCAAACAGGATAAAATAGAAT
>JAGPFK010000062.1 GCA_018056585.1 Clostridia bacterium
CCGTACATACTTATCCGTATACGGCGGTTCTCAACTTTTATAATGATCCCAAGAAATGAGACATAACAGAAAAGAGCCGAATATAATGGAGACATGAAAAGTGAGAAAAACACTTACAAAGCTGAATTCAAATCCAGGATTGTAATGGATCTGCTCGGTGGTGAACAGCCGTAGGATGAGCTGGCAGCAAATGTTCAGACCGCGCGGTTCTTGGTCTGATTCTTGTATCCCTCTCTGATCCTCCTTCGGATGTTTTTACTATTAAGGATACAGCATGAGGATGGGACCTTTTGTTGCACTTTGCTTTACAGCTCACCATATAATAGTCTGACAATAAGGAAGGTGGAGAAGAATGAAAAGAAAGCCCTGGGACGATGGGCCATTATGTGTGAAAGGCCATTATCTTTATAATGGTGAATATCCTTTTTTCTATCTGGGCGACACGGCCTGGCTTTTATTCAATCGATTAGATCGGGAAGAGATTGATCATTACCTGAAAAACCGGGCCGATAAAGGTTTTTCTGTTATACAGTCAGTGGCGGCCATGCGTGTTCCGACAATGAATCGTTACGGACAACTGGCTTTTTACGACAACGACCCGACCCGTCCGAATCTTGAGAGTGGTTATTGGGATTTAGTTGACCACGCCTTCGATGAAGCTGAACGGCTTGGCCTTTATTTTGGCCTGCTGCCAACATGGAGCAGTGCCGTGAATCAAGGCTATATTTGCCTGGATCAGGTGCAGACATACGCTTCGTTTTTAGCCAATCGCTATGGCTCCAGGCCAAATCTGATCTGGATCAATGGTGGCGATG
The DNA here is from genome assembly GCA_018056585.1 of Clostridia bacterium. Classification (GTDB taxonomy): domain Bacteria; phylum Bacillota; class Clostridia; order Saccharofermentanales; family UBA5734; genus JAAYBY01. Next base: position 816 of record JAGPFK010000062.1, read on the forward strand.
CGCGGGGTAATGAAAACAAAGCATTCTGGGAAAAGATGGGCCTTACGCTGAAACGACTGACACCTGATAAACTCATTACTTTTCATCCTTTCGGCAGAACCGGCTCAATCGATTTTTTTCAGGATGCGTCTTGGATTGATTTTCATAGTTTTCAGTCGGGCCATCGACGGTATGATCAGGTCAGATTGAATCAATGGGACGATCAATATCGCGATGACCCTGATTATTACTGGTTTGGAGAAGATAATTGGCGCTATGTGGAACGGGCATTTTGCCTGATGGGAGACCGGCAAAAGCCTGTTCTTGATGCAGAGCCATCCTATGAGCAGCTGCCCCAGGGACTGCATGATCCGACACAACCACGCTGGCAGGATCATGATGTCCGCCGTTATGCCTACTGGTCCGTGTTGGCAGGTGCCTGCGGTTTTACTTATGGTCATCGTGATCTCATGCGTTTTTCCCGAAAGGACGATGCAACTGATTTAAAAGAATTGGGATATGACTGGTCTGACGCCTTAGCCCATCCGGGGTCTGACAGCATGACCCATATGCAGAGACTTCTAAAAAGCCTGCCCTTCACAAGCGGGCAAGCTGCTCAATCTTTGCTTTGTGTTCCGGAAGGAAGCCGATATGAAAGACTGTCGGTATTTCGTGGGGATGGTTTTATTTTAGTCTATACCTACACGGGACGGACGATTGCGCTTAAAGAAAATTGTCTTGATGGCCAGAATCTTTATACATGGTGGTTCAACCCGGTCAGCGGCGTTTATAACTATGCCGGAATGCATCCGGCCGGACAGATATTAGAGAAGCGGCCGCCTGAGGGTACTTTCAGCCATAAAGACTGGGTTCTGCTTGTCAGCAACGAAGATGAGCGAAGCACGATTGACTGAATCCAATGTTTCAGTCTTGAACGTGTGCCGGGCATGGCACGTTAATAGGTGGTGCAAGTCCACTGCGGGGATAGATAGCGGCCAACTGCCAGCCAAGAGCAAGGGTGTCCGAAGTGAAGTTCCAGGAGAGGCACACGAACCATACGAGGCGCAAGAGAGCGGATCAGGCTGCGTCATAAGCTGAAGTCCGAAAGCTATCCGGAACGGATCTTATCCCGGGAGGTTTCGTCAGCAGGCGAAAAGAAGCCTGTAGTAACAACGAATGGCGAGAAATCAGCAGAGGCCATCGTAGACGACTGACGGCGACAGATTAAAACACAGACAACTCAGCATACGGGACGATCAAAACGGATACCACCAATGGAACGAAGCAAACAGAAGGACTGCTGGAGCAGATACTCGCGCCGGAAAACCTGAATCAGGCCTATAAGCGGGTTCGGGCGAATAAGGGAGCACCTGGTGTCGATGGGATGCGAAGTGTATGAATGATTCGACTGGCTGCGAGAGAATCAAAAAGAGCTCCAACAGAAACTTCAGGACAGCCAATACCGTCCGGCGGGTATCATTTCGTTGTGGATGCGGGTTCTTATGCACTGTCCTGTTCGTATCGGTACAAACAGGACACCTGCAGAGCGGGTACAGATCTTGCACTTTAACTTGCATTGGGGGGTCTCCGTTCAAATTTGGATTTTGACCTGTCAATGGAATTAAGATATAATGATTTGGCGTTTAAACTTGCCATTCATTGGAAAGAAAGGTGAAATAAATTGAACCTCGTACCAATATCCGTAGAAAAAAGAGAATTAGGAAGCAAAGGGTACCTTCGGTCACTACGTGCTTCGGGTAAGGTGCCCGGGATCCTGCATGGTCCGAACTTATTTTCGCAACCCATTATCATTGACAGCCGCGAACTAAGAAAAGCATTAAGCACGCCTGCTGGTCGAAATGTGTTGCTCAGTTTGCAATTAGACGGTGAAAACAAAATCGCAATGATCGAAAATCTGCAAAAAGATTTTCTGAAGGACGAGGTTTTTCTTCACGTTGATTTAAGAATGATCTCCCTTGACCAGAAGATTGAAGTAAGCGTCCCGATTGTACTGGTTGGTCATGAAAACCGCGCAAAAGATGAAGGTATTGTCTCCCAGGCGTTATATGAAATCGACATTCGAAGCAAACCGACATCCATTCCTGAAAGCATCAAAGTTGATATCAGCGGCTTGACCATCGGCGATTCCATTTTACTCAGAGATATTCCCCTGCCGGAAGACTGTGAGCTTATAACGGATCCCGAGGAAACCGTTGTTAGTATCATTCATTCACGTGCCTTTGAAGAAGAAGCTGAGGAAGTCGAACCTGAAGAAGAAGAAGTGCCAACACATCCTGACGTTCATGACACCACTTCTGAATAAAAAGCTTCAGATTGCCAGAAATCGCTCTTGTTATGAGGCAACCCGGCCAAACCAGATCGGGTTGTCTTTTTCATTTGCGATTTAAAACGAATCTAAAGGTTCGTCAAGTTCAAACAATGCTTCTATTTCAACGGGGATATTGCCGGGCAAGGCGTTCACTCCAATAGCGGAACGGGAAGGTGTACCGGCTTTTTCGCCAAACAACTCAACAAGGAGGCGGCTGCCGCCATTAGCAACTTCAGGTTGATTAAAAAAATGGTCTGCGCTGGCGACAAAAACAGTTATTTTGACAACTTGCTTCACACGATTCAGGTCTTTTACAAAAGACTCAAGAACAGACAAAACATTCAACATGCAGTTTCGCGCATAAAGTTGTCCCTCTTCCAGGTTCACCTCCAGACCTAGTTTCCCTTGAATCACCATGCCATCCAAGTTGGGTCCACAACCTGAAACATAAACAAGGTTCTTGCCGAATGATTTAGCTTGTGCATAAACGCCACCTTTAGCCGGCGGTTCAGGCAACTCTAAATTCAATTTGTGCATCGTTTCATAAACATGATGGCTCATTTCAGGCCTCCTTATATCATTTTATTATCGTCGGTCAATACGGTCACTGCCAGGCCGAATCTTTACCTCAAAGGGAATCTAAATCTTTATGTTTTGCGAGGCGACTGAATCACCAGGCAGGAAAGTATGGGCCAAAATCACCTGGCGGCCCAGACCTGATGTTCTTTTTTTCTGTGTATTCAAACAGAGATCCGCCGCAATCAGTCCAATGTCCAAAGCAGGCTGAACCACAGATGTCAAGGATAAACGCATCAGGCCGGTCGTATCCTGTGCGTCAAAAGTTACAATGGACAAATCATCTGGAATTTTTAAACCTTGCTCCTCTATCGCTTCAACAGCACCAAAAGCCATAAAGTTATTGGTTACCAGAACAGCAGTTGGGCGTTCTGACTGTGAAAGAAAGGACCGCATGATCTGATATCCGGATTCTTTCTGAAAATCACCATGGCTGATCCATGATGGCCGTGGTTCAATGCCGGATTGCTTTAAGGCTTGCCGCCAGCCTTCTTCCCGTTCGTCAGCAGATGATTCGCCAATCGGGCCGCCAATCAAAAAGATGCGCTGATGGCCATGTGAGATCAGATATCGAACCAAATCTGAAGCTGCTTGCCGGTTGTCGATGGTGACAGAATAAAAGCCTTCCTGGGGCGACGGCACGTTATCCACAAAGACAACCGGACAATCCAACCGCTCATAAACACGACAAATCTCTTTTCTATGCAGGCTGGTTGCTACGATGATGCCGGCTACTTTTTGCCTGGATAATAATTGGATGGCCTCATGCTCCCGGCTTGCCTCTTCATCTGTGTTGCAAAGGAGAACGGTGTAACGCAAATCCGTAACGCCTCTTTCGATGCCCTTGATCACCTGTGCATAAAATGGATTGGCAATGTCGGGCACAATCACGCCAATGACATTGGATGTTTGAAGTTTCAACCGGCGGGCATTTTCATCCGGCTGGTAATGATGTCGCTTTATTGCTTCCTGTACCCTCCGGCGTGTCTCGGGATCAACCCGGTCCTGGTTATTCACAACGCGCGAAACAGTTGATATTGATAGATTCAACTCTTCAGCAATATCCTTCAATCTGGCCAACAAATCACCTCGTCTGCAATCTTTTCTTCACCTGTAGGTTCAGGGCGATCAGCCTTCACATGGAGAGCAGACAGAAAAACAGGAAGTTCATGCTCAATGACAAGTCGAACCTGGCGTATCTTCCAGCGCAGATGCGCTTCGTCACCGAGATATTCCATCGTCGGTTCCCATCCCAATCGGGAATCTTGCTTCACCAATTCAATAGCCTTTTCTGCATTTTTAATCTCAGCTTCTGCTAAAAGCGTCATCTCACGGACCAGACAGCATGCCGTTTCTGCCTCTTTGGCAGCCAACAGCTGCTGTTTTTTCTGGTACCATTGCTTAACATGAATGGTGGTCTGTGCACATAAACTGATGTAATAGCCTAAATTGACCAGACGTTTTGATGTATCAAGCTGATGAGCCGGTAAATCAGGCAAAAGTTCGGCAAGAAGATCAGCACCTTCTGAAAAACAATCACGCATCACAGTAAGATAGGCTATTTCAACAGGCAAGCGCATTGAAAATAATGAACTGCGTCCACTATCCGCAGGAGCATAGTTTAGGTTACAGATCCGCGCACCAAAATGTGCATACGGCGACTCTGGAATACGGACTGGATTTTTTAGTACCAGTGGATAGGCCGGACCAATCCGAAATGGCCCGTATTGATCTTCATTTGTTGGTAAGCAGTGACGGATTCCTTTGCTCCAAAGGGCCCATGCCTTTAAAGTCTGATCCACACGTGAAACACCAAATTCACGCGCGGCCAAATGTCTGAGAAGGATGTCCGGCTCCGGCGTGCCGGCCCAAAATGTCCATTTGGTCAAATCGCTGATAAAAGACGGCCAGAATCCATAATGATGGGATTCCATGAGTCCACAAAGGCCAAAGCGTTCCCGGCAAGCCAGGATGGCCTCATGCCGCTTCATCCATTGCTGTGGAGCGGGTTCAAACGGGATCACACCGATATCCCAGGTAAGCCCTCCTGTATTGACCATAGCATAAAGAGGGATACCGCGTTCTTTTGCTCGTTTGGCTTCGCTCAAAAAATATTGTCCCGGACCGGCAAACATTAACGTGTAATCTACGCATGTGCTGACCACAGGCCCGGTTTGAATTTTTTCGAACATTTCAAAGGTGACCAGCAATGATATATCTGTTGGTAACAAATCAATCAAAGCCAATCTTTCATCGGCGTCAACATATCCCCAGTTATAAGTCCAAAAAACAATATCAGCATCCGGATTGTATCGGCGAACTGCCCTTTTGACCTGTTCCAGCCATTTGGGATAATCAGAGCAAGGCCACCAGCCTGGACTTGGTTTTGTTTTTGGCAGTCCGTCTGGTTCAGGGATTCTGTAAGAGCGGCCTGTCGTGCGAGGATCACGGGATGGAAATTCAACGGATTCGCCGACCAATACAACACCTTTTAATTGAGGACAAGCTGCAAAAACAGATCCATAGAGCGCATCATAATAGTCAGCAGCATCCGGCTCGTCCGGGTGTTTTTCGCTCGACATATAGCTGTAGGCATAGACAGAAATCCCATATAAGGCAGCGATCCGGCACAGTTCGTTCAGATCCAGGTAGCCGGACGGTGTCATGTTCGGACCTTTAACGAAAACCAAAATTGTATCATAACCTGCATGAGCCACCCGGGCTAGATAATCTTTTGGGTATACATCCAGAGCATAACCAGAATGTATCATGCGTGGAGAAAACAACGGCCGATGACAGTAGGCTGTCTGCCTGAGGTAAGGAGCCTCCCGCTGATTCATCAAGTCTTCCAGGAAGAAACATCCCTGCATGACACCGGCTTCATCAAAACCGGTGATGATGACTTGATGATCACAATCGATTCTAAATCCACGCGGCCCATCACCCTCTGCCAGATCACGGTCCGGAAGATGAGAGGCAGTCGCAAGCAAAATACAGGCCGAATCCTCCTGATTTACGGCCGCCGCCACTTCAGCGACCCTTCGGATACGCAACGGAATCATCATAGAAGTAAACAGATAGTCCTGCAAATCCTGGGCCGCCTGAAGCAAGACAGGCCCGGCATCTTCAGGCAGCAGAATATCAAAAGTCTCATCCAGAACAAGCTCATTCGGTAAAGGTTGCAGTGATTTGTTGCGGCGCTGAGGGCGATGAACCTCACGAAGCCGCTGACGGAAGGCATAGGGCTCTTCATAAGGCAATTTAAAAGAATGTTTCATTTATTTTACTCCTCCAGCCGAATCATCTGATATCCTGTGATCTGAGGCAATTCTATTTTAGTATAACCATCTTCTTCCCAGTTAAGCTTCATTTTTTTGTCTTGCGGCAGAAGCATGGCCTGATTAAACCGGCCGCGCAAAAAAACCACTGCACCCGCCGGCAACGTATTGTGTTCTTCGATGATATTCATACAGCCCCGTGCCTCCGGATACGTTACTTTGATGTGAAGTAGTGCATGCGTTTCAGAAGCGGTCAATGTCACACGGGTTGTTGAAGGCAGATTCGTTGTTTTGATCAGCGGACGGGGCAACAATAATTCGAGACATTGGCGAAGCAATGCTTTCAGTGGATAGGCAGCTGTTTCATAGTAGGCTTTGAATAACGAAAACGAGATCCGTCCATAGGTGCGATCCGAACGAATAGCCGCCGCTGCATAGCCTGTTTCCCGTTCCGGAGGCGTATAGAAATACCCGTGGATGCCATCCCAGTGCCGGTTAAAATAGGATTTGACCGACAAAGCCAGCACCTCATCTTTAGTCCAAAACAAAACCCCTTCCGGACAATACATGTTATAATCCAGATCGGGCAGCTTTGGATCATCTTTC
>JAGPFK010000063.1 GCA_018056585.1 Clostridia bacterium
GTACACCGGAACAATTACTGATCGATGAAGTCAATCCAGGTGTTTATGTGTTTCGCTGTGAAGCTTTATTGTCTGCGTTGGATCACTTAAACTGTGAGAATGTTCAGGGTGAATACTACTTGACTGATGTGCCCTCCATCATGCTTCGCTCCGGCTTGCTTGTCAATACGGTGACCATCATAGGCGATGAACAGCTTCTTGGTGTCAATACACCGGAAGATCTTGACCGCTGCGAGCGGATACTGAAGGAGAGCTTATGATCAAGTTTGGCACAGGCGGCTGGCGAGCCATTATTGCCGATGAATTCACGAGAAGCAACATCCAGCTGCTGTGTCAGGGCCTTGCGAATATGATGCATGACGAAGGTGTTGCGGAGCAGGGCATCATCATTGGGTATGATCGCCGCTTCCTTTCTCGTGAATCAGCCGGATGGGCCGCAGAAGTTCTTGCGGGCAATGGCATTTGCTGTTATATCATTGATCGGGAAGCGCCAACACCTTTAATCATGTTTACAGTCAAGCAGTTTCAAACTTCTTACGGGCTGGCGGTTACGGCCAGTCATAACCCGGCTCAGTATAACGGCATAAAAGTGTTTGCAAAAGGTGGCCGCGACGCGGACGAAGAAACAACAAACAGGCTTGAGGTCTACATTGGCCAGATAGAACCGGGTTCTGTCTTTGTTCTTCCACTTGATTTGGCCGAAAGCCAAGGACTTATTCTGTATATCAACCCATTTAACCAGTATATCGACGCGATCATTTCATCTGTTGATATGGATGCGATTCGTGGCCGGAACCTGAAAATAGCCCTTGATCCGATGTACGGTGTGTCACGTACTTGTCTTCAAACCATCCTGATGACGGCCCGCTGTGATGTTGAAGTCATTCATGAACGGCGAGATACGTTGTTTGGCGGCCGATTGCCATCACCCAATGTTGAAACACTCAATGCCCTGAGACAAGTTGTCTTAGAACAACACTGCGATCTTGGTATTGCAACGGATGGTGATGCGGACCGGCTGGGCATTATTGATGATCTGGGTCAATTTGTGCACCCGAACCAGATTCTGGTTTTGCTTTATTATTATCTGCTTGCTCATAAAGGCTGGCGAGGACCTTGTGTTCGAAACCTGGCCACCACACATCTGCTTGACCGGGTTGCAGCTCATTTTGGCGAGACCTGCTATGAAGTGCCGGTTGGCTTTAAGCATATTTCCGCAAAAATGCAGGAGACAGGCGCTATTATTGGCGGTGAATCGTCCGGCGGCCTGGCCGTGCGTGGACACATCCCCGGGAAAGATGGTATTTATGCAGCCGTTTTGCTTGTTGAAATGATTGCTGTGACAGGGCAAAGCCTTTCGGAATTGTACAGGGGAATTACAGACCAGTTTGGCGAATGGTTTATGGCGGAGTCAGACCATCGATTCACGAAGGCCATGAAGGAATCCATTACAAAGACTTTGATGGTTGAACATCAGCTGCCGGAGTTTTCTGAACCGGTGGAAAGAGTTGGATGGACTGATGGCTGTAAAGTTTATTTTGAAAATGGCGGCTGGGTGATTGCCCGCTTTTCAGGAACGGAACCCTTGCTGCGTATCTTCTGTGAAATGCCAACGAAAGAACAGGCCGAACAGATCAGTGCACAGCTGGCTTACCATTTAGGCCTGAGCAGCTAAAAATTCATCTGATTCTGCTTTTTCCTCTATAGATGCGTAGACCTGACCGATGATGGCTAATGCCTCATCCAATTGTGCATTTGTATGGGTTGCCGTGTAGCTGGTTCTCAGCAAACAGGAATCCTGCGGGACAGCAGGCGGGAAAACGGGATTGACATATACGCCATGATCCAGCAGCATTTTTGCTGTGACCAACGTTTGCATTTCTGTCCCGGTCATAATCGGGATGATTGGGACGATATCATTACCACTTTCATGAATGGTGACGTGCGGAAGTTTTTTCAGACCCTGTTTCATATAACCGGCAATTTCATTGAGTCTGCGCACCCGTTGCGGCTCTTCGTCCAGGATGCGTAATGCCTCACGTGCCGCAGCGATCTGAGCGGGCGGGATGCTGGCGCTAAAAATAAAGGGGCGCGCCGTATGCTTGATATAATGGATCACATCGGCGTTACCGGCGACGCAGCCACCTAAAGAAGCCAGCGTTTTGGAAAAAGTATTCATGATCAGGTCAACGTCACCCGTCAACCCGAAATATTCAGCCGTTCCTCTGCCTTTTTCACCCAGAACACCAATGGCATGAGCGTCATCTACCAGAATACGGGCACCATAGCGCCGGGCCAGCCGGACGATATCTGGAAGCTTGCATATTTCGCCTTCCATACTGAAAACGCCGTCTGTGGCGATCAATATGCCGCCCTTCTCATCTGCCGCGCAAGAGGCCAGCAAACGCTCTAAATCGGCCATATCATTGTGTTTGTATTTGATTGTCTTTGCAAAGCTGAGGCGCGTTCCGTCGACGATGCTGGCATGATTCATGGCGTCAGACAGGATGTAGTCTCCGCGGCCGGCAATGGCGGAAATAATGGACAAGTTGGATTGAAATCCAGTTGAAAAGATCAAACAGTCTTCTTTTTGTAAAAATGCGGCTAAAGCTTCCTCCAGTTCGACATGTAAGTCGAGCGTTCCGTTCAGAAAACGAGATCCAGAACAGCCCGTTCCATATTTTTCAATGGCCTTTATGGCCGCTTGCTTGACACGCGGGTCAGCCGTGAGTCCCAGATAGTTATTGGAACCCAGCATAATTGTACGCTTGCCTTCCATCATGACAACGGCATCCTGGCCTGAAGTCAATGTATGGAAGTACGGATAAACACCTAGTGCCATGACTTCCTTTGCACGTGTATACTCCCGGCATTTCTGAAATAGATCCATTGGGTCACACCCCTCATACACTTGATTAACAAGCCCCTTTTTGTTTCAATAATGAGCCTATCATAACACACGGCTAAAGCCTTGCAAAGAGTCGTTCAATAAATGACGGCAGAGGACAGAAAAAGACTTGACGATCTGTCTAATTAAATCATAATAAGAGTAGCAGACTGTCCGGTCTTGTGGCGATGAGTGAAACATTAAATCGGTACAAAAGGAGTGAGGAACAACGTGGCTTTTAAAATGGTGCATGCAAATCTCAATGTACTTGACCTTGAGCGGTCCATCGAATTTTATAAGAAAGCTTTGGGGCTTTTTGTTGTAAGTAGGAAGAAGGCTGATGACGGCCGTTTTGAATTGGTTTTTTTAAGTGATGGCCAAAGTGAGTTTCAGCTTGAGCTAACCTGGCTTCGTGACCGAAAAGAGCCTTATGATCTGGGTGATAATGAATCGCACATTTGCCTGCAGACGGACCAGTTTGAAAAAGCGCATGCTTTGCATGAAGCGATGGGCTGTATCTGTTATGAGAATCCTCAAATGGGTTTGTATTTTATCCATGATCCGGATGATTACTGGTTTGAAATTGTGCCTGAGCGTGAATAATCCGATTATATCAGGCCATAAAATGATCGATCAAGGAGGATGTTGTTGTGAAAGCGTTTGTGGATCGTGATTTGTGTATTGGTTGTGGCTTATGTGCTGAAATCTGTCCTTTGGTTTTTGAATTGGATGAGACATCCATTGCCCGCGTTATTGTTGATGTTGTGCCCGCTGAGGCGGAAGAAACTGCCAGAGAGGCTGCCTCTTCATGTGCGGTTGAAGCCATTTCCATCGAGGATTAAGGCATGAATGTGTTTTCGATGCAGACACGTTATAATGATAAGGAAAAGAGAAGTTCAATAAAACGAAATAGACTTTGGGGTGAAGCTTATGGCCAAATGTAAATGTTGTCAGAATAAAGGATTTATGGTTGAAACAGATGTGAATGGATTGTGCGATGCCTGCGCGCCTTATTTTTACTTGAACTTGCCATCTGATTTGAAAGAACTGGAGCAGATCATCCGGGCTATTGAGCGGATCAACTGGAAAGATGCGGCGTTAGAGCGTATTTGTGAGGCGGAAGAGATCCTTGCCCGCATCCGTCCTTATGCTGAGGCGGGATTAGCTGATTTGCCCCGTCCTTTACCGGAGCTTGAATCATGGCTGGCAGAACAAAAGGAGTTCTGGGAAAATGAGCAATAAGCTGCTTTTGTCAGAGCAGCAAAGGACCGCAGGACAGGAGGCGGGATCCGCAGGGGTGTCCACTTAATGCGAATTTATCGGCAGACTCATCTATGGGCTGCATGCCTTTTTACTTGCTTATTCGTCATCGCTTTCTGGATGGGGCGTCAAAACCAAAGTGATTGGCGTTTATTCTGCTGGCTAACCGGACCAGTGGCCCTGTTTGCATGGGCAAAATACATTTTTGCAGGATTACGAAACGCTCAAAATCCACCAGATCGGGATCTTTCCGATCCCATTCACAACTTCCCGGAAGGGCAGGCCAAACTGATTGACGGTGGCCGCCTGCCGAATCGTTTTCATCCGGGTCTTGATCTCAGAGAATATGAGATTTGTCATTTTTATGTTCCGGGCATCCGATTGTTTTTTACACCTTTTTTAGAGGGGGAGGCACTCGATCCAACCCGAATGGTCATCCGATATTCAGGGGGCCGATATTACTACATTGTTAAACCACAGGAAATCCTGCTGCCGGCTCAACTCGACGAGGCCGTTGCTGGAGAGTTGGTTATCACGAGTCAGCGAATTCTCTTTCTGGCTGTGGAAAACGGATTTGAAGTGCCGCTGCAAAGCCTGAAACTACTCGATTGCAGTGCGCACATCATTGATTTTCAGGTGAAGGACAGGCGCTATACCGTCCAAACGGATGCTGCCGGCTATGCGGAAAAAGTTTTAAAACTGCTGCTGCAGACCCGATTGAGAATCAATACTTAAGCTCTTGCTGTTGGTCCGCTTCTTCCAATTCTTTTATCCAGACCTTGACGACAGCGTCGCTGGGCATATGCCAGTCACCCCTCGGAGATAAAGAGATACAACTGACTTTTGGGCCATCCGGCATACAAGAGCGTTTGAATTGCTGAGAAAAGAAGCGCTTCAGAAAAACAATCAGCCACTGGCGGATGACGCAAGGCTCATAGCGCCCGGCAAAAGCTGAGGTGGCCAGTCGTAAAATCTTAGATGGTGTAAATCCATGGCGAACCCAATAGTATAAAAAGAAGTCATGCAGGTCATAAGGACCGATCAGGTGTTCTGTACTTTGCGTGATTTCTCCATGATCAGATGGAAGAAGCTCAGGGCTGATGGGTGTTTGTGCAATATCCAGCAGCACTTCCTTTTGTTTTGGATCACAGCTGCCGGCCGCATAACGGATGAGATGCCGGATCAGCGTTTTGGGAACTGAACTGTTCACTCCATACATGGACATGTGATCGGCGTTGTAGGTGGTAAAGCCAAGAGCGAGTTCTGACAGATCGCCGGTTCCAACCACGAGACCCTTGACCTTGTTGGCCAAATCCATGAGGATTTGTGTTCGTTCTCGTGCCTGAGCATTTTCATAGGTGACATCTGTGCAATGGGGATCGTGCCCAATATCTTTAAAATGCTGCAAGACCGCGTCATGGATGGGAATCTCAAGAAGGCTTGTCTGATAAAACCGGGCGAGTGCGAGCGCGTTCTGGTATGTCCGGTCTGTTGTACCAAATCCCGGCATAATGACGGTGAGGATGTTTTGACGGTCCAGATTGAGCGCGTCGAAAGCGCGGGCAGTCACCAATAAAGCCAGAGTTGAATCCAGGCCGCCCGACAGACCAATGACCGCGTGTTTAGCGCCGGTGTGTTCCAGCCGCTTTTTAAGACCCTGCGCCTGAAGCAGGAGCACTTTTTCGCACTGAGCAGCCCTTTTCGCTTCTTCTTCGGCGACAAACGGTTGCGATGAAACGTGCCGGGTCAGCTCAGTCTGATGCTTCTGAATTGAAAATTCAATCGAACGATAGGACCTTTTTGGCTCCTGGCTGACGGCCCATATCGTCTTTCTTTTTCGCTCGGCAGAAAGCAACTGCACATCAATTTCAGCCAGGATCAGTCCCGTGCTGAATAAATCAGACTCAATAAGCTTTTGGCCATTCTCATAAATCAGATTGTGACCTGAGAATACGAGGTCGGTTGTTGATTCGCCGTCGCCTGCTTCTGCGCAAAGATAGGCACAAATCAAGCTGGCAGAACGACTTTTGACCCATAAACGGCGACAAGCCTCCATATCAACGGTCTCATTTTGGGCAGACAGGTTTCCGATAACCGTTGCGCCAGCCAGAGCTGCTTCAACCGAAGGTGATGTGAGCGCTCTCATCTCTTCGCCCATTTCAAACGCCAGGCAGAAATCAGGCATTTCCCGACAGGTGAAAAGCAAATCAGTGCCAAAAGGGACCACCCCGTCCCCGATCGTGCAGGTGCTGCTGATTTGGCCTCCGCCGGCAAAGTAACGCGATTCATAAAAGGAGGCATCGTCAGATCGATGCGTTTTGGGAACAAGGCCCAGCAAGCGGCCTCGCTGAAATACAGCCGTCGCGTTATAGAGCGCGGAACCCATCGTCCATGGAAGGCCAACCGCGCAAACAATATCCCATTTTGCAGTTGCCTTGACCAAATCATGCAAAGCCGCACGCGCTGCTTTTTGTAAAGCGAGGCTTAAAAAGAGATCGGCGCAGGTATAGCCGGTTAATGAAAGCTCCGGGAAAATGATCAGGCTGGCATCTTTTTGCGCAGCTTGCCGGATCAGAGACAGGATCTGATCACAATTTCCCCTCACATCTGCGACCTGAATCCGGGGTGTGGCCGCGGCCACACGTAAAAAGCCGTCCTGCATAGCAATCCTCTTCTTTCAAACAGAATAACCGATATGAACTTGACATCATTGTATCACAATAAATTCCCATCACCCTCTAAGTTATAGTATAATTAAAAATAATAAATCTGCAAAATTAAATTCAGTCAAAGCGAGGAGGTCGTTCCATGAACATGATCAGCCGGGACCAGATTACAGATGCTCTTGCTCATGACCGTTTTCTTCTGTTCGGTCAGCCTAAATGGACACTGGGGAAGAATACCTGCAATACATATGAAGTGTTTATTGATTTAATGATCGCAGAAAATCAGGAACGCGTCCCTGCCCAGGCTTTTATCCCGGTGATTGAAGCAGACGAGGAATTAACCATGATGTTTGGAACATGGTTTCTTGAGAAGGCATTCAGCAGCGGCGCGCAGCTGATGAAAAATCTGGGGATGGATCTGAATATTTCCATCAATCTTTTGGCTTTCCAGGCAAACCGGCCGGAATTCGTCGATCGTGTCCGGGAGATGATGGAAAAGACCGGCATCACAGGCGAACATGTGCAATTTGAACTCAGCGAGGCGCAGCCATTGAACCAGATCGGCATTCGCAACTTGAACCGTTTGCGCGAGGAGCTCAACATCAAACTGGTTCTAGGGAATTTTGGGACCGGCTATTCAAATGTTGACCTGCTCCGTCATATTGAGTTTGACATGCTGGAACTCAGCAAAGACTTTACGGCAAACATCACAGAGTCAGAGCGGGAACTGAAAGTCATCCTCGCCATTTTGCAGATGGCT
>JAGPFK010000064.1 GCA_018056585.1 Clostridia bacterium
ATTGGCTATTGTTGGGGGACTCTCTTCCTTTTTCACACTGCCGATCTTTGCTTTCGCCGGCGCCATGGTGGCTGTGTTGCTCATTATTGGTATTTCCATGTCGAGCGGCGGTCATTCCAGGACCATGACTTTAATTATGAGCGGTATGGCGGTCAGTGCGCTTTTTTCGGCTCTGACCTCGCTGACCTTATGCATGGCCAATGAGTATCAGGTGTCCAGCTACATTTTCTGGACCATGGGCGGTTTAGCCAATCGACGCTGGGAACATGTTTTGGCTATTTTGCCACCCGTTTTAATGACGCTTTTTGTGATTATCATCAAAGCCCGTGACCTGGATGTGCTGCTTCTTGGAGACGAGGAAGCCCGCGCCTTGGGTGTCCCGCCTGCGTTGACTCGCATGCTGATGATCCTTTTGGCTTCCATTTGTACAGGTGCAATTGTTTCCATTACCGGTCCCATTGGTTTTGTTGGCTTAATTATTCCACACATCATGCGCTTTCTGGTTGGACCGGCGCACCGGACATTGGCTGTGGCCAGTGCCTTTGGCGGTGCTATTTTTCTTGTCTTTTGCGATTTGCTGGTCCGATTGTTTTCCTGGCCAACCGGCGCTGAAATATCTGTTGGTATTGTCACCGCTTTAATTGGTGCGCCCTATTTTCTATTCCTTTTGTTTCGCTCAGCACGAAAAGGCGAACACTTGGTTTAAAATCTACCCTAAGGATGTGAAGAGACCGTTTCAATGAAAATCAACATGAGTTTGAATACGCAGCCGGTTTGCTTGAAAGCTGATCGGCTAGGCTTTTCAGCAGGCCGTGACCCGGTGGCCAGAATCCTTGAGAACATCTCATTTGCCGCGGAAAATGGGTCGTTTATCGGTGTTGTCGGTCCCAATGGAGCCGGTAAAACAACGCTGCTGCGACAGATAGGGGGGCTGATACGGCCGACAGAAGGGTGTGTTCTGTATAATGGCTGCTCTGTTCTGGAATATAAACCGCGCCATTATGCTAAATTGTGCTGTTATATGCATCAGGATACAATTGTTCCGTTTGATTTTACGGTTCGGGACATTGTGATGATGGGGCGTCATCCTTACACGACCGCGCTGGCTTCTTTTTCCGATACAGACAGAGCTTATGTGACAAAATGCATGGAGCTGGCCGGCTGCCTGGCCGATGCCGAAAAGCGTGTTACGACCTTATCTGGCGGAGAGCGGCAACGCGTGATGTTCGCAAGAGCGTTGGCGCAGGATACACCCTTGATGCTGTTGGATGAGCCGACATCCAGCCTCGATATCCGGTATGCCAATGAGATATTTCGGGTCATTCAAAGTTTAGCCGCTTCCGGGAAACTTGTGATTGCGGCCATGCATGATTTGCGGGCGGCGGCAAAATATTGTGATCGGCTGTTCCTGATGGCTGAGGGGCGGTTATTTGCCGATGGTTCGCCAGAGGATGTCCTCCAGGAAGAACACATCAGCTATGCCTTTGAAGTAAAAGCCAGAACATTTCGAAATCCGTTGGGGAACTGGGATTTTGATGTTGATGACCCCTTGTAAATCAAAGGAAGAAAAATCGATGAACAAAAAACTGAACAACGTAAAAATTCAGTATCTGGACCACAGTGCCTTTCTGGTGAAAACGCAACAGCACGCTTTTCTTTTTGATTACGGGGCCGTTCCGGTTCGACTGCCGGAACGTTTGGCTGATCTTTATAAAAAGATATCACAACTTCCGCTTGATCTTTTTTTCTCTCATATGCATGCGGACCATTGGAATCCAGAACTGGCTGAGATGATGGCTTACAGACCGAATACACGCATTTTTCTTGGTGTTTCATCTGAAAAGGAACGAAGGGAAAAGGAGGCTGATAAGCCTCATTTCGTGATGCTGGGTCCCCGCTTTGTTTATGACCTGCCGGATGAACAGATCATTACAACCGGATCAACCGATCAAGGTGTTTCCTTTTTAGTGCTTTCTAGTGAGATCACGCTGTATCATGGAGGCGATCTCGCCGTCTGGGACGATGATGAGATCGATCGCTCGGTTTACCTGAAAGAGATACATTTTTTGTCTAAGCAGCTGAAAAAACGGGGTAAAAAGCCGGATGTTGCCTTTTTGCCTGTTACCACATCCGATGGCTATCAGGAGCCATCCATCCTTGAAGGGATTGATTGGTTTTTAACGTTCATTCAACCACGCTTGGTCATCCCCATGCATGGGCATGGATATGAAAGGCTTTATCTTTCGTTTGCCGAATGGATGGCCCAGCACCATCCGTGTACGGATGTTATGGTTCTTCAAAAACCAGGATCCGAGTGTGTCGTTCAAATTGAGTGTTAGATTGAAAAAGCAATATGCAATAGAACACTCGTGATGCCGGCACCAATAATCAGCAGCAATGGGTGAACTTTAAACTTCAATTCAATCAGCAAAGTCGCGATAAAGATCAGAACAGCCGCCGGAAAAACGGCCTGCTGCGGCTTATGCAAGAGTACAGACAGCCATTGCAGCACGGTTTGATCGCTGGCTGGCCGGACTAAAGCTGACTTACCAATAAAAAAGGCCGCTGATGCGATCAGGCCGACGACAACAGGACGGATCCCATAAAAAATCATATTTTTCAGCGGATGATCCTGA
The DNA here is from genome assembly GCA_018056585.1 of Clostridia bacterium. Taxonomy (GTDB): domain Bacteria; phylum Bacillota; class Clostridia; order Saccharofermentanales; family UBA5734; genus JAAYBY01. The sequence goes on from JAGPFK010000064.1 coordinate 2,637, forward strand.
AAGCGGGTTAAAATACCGGAAACCAACAGGATCAGCAACAAAGACGGCAGCGTCACGCCAACCGTCGCGCAAGCGCTGCCCAAAATTCCAGCAGTCTCATATCCGACATAGGTTGCCGAATTAACCGCAATGGGGCCTGGCGTTATTTCTGCAATGGCGATGATATCGGCAAATTGATCGACGGTCAGCCAGCCATGCTGAACAATTTCACTTTGGATTAAAGGAATCATCGCATAACCGCCGCCAAAACTAAACAGGCCGATTCGAAAAAAAGACCAGAACAGCTCAAATAACAGTGTCATGGCTGGTCTCCTTTTCTCAAATCAGAAGCCTCTTTGGCTGTTTTTTCCTTTCCGGTTGCCCGACGGACCAGCGATGGATGGATAAAATAAAGCACAAGGCCTAAAAGGGCACCGCCGATAATGACAAGAAGCGCGTGAACGCCACAAAAAGCGACCAGAAGAGTCGACGCCATGGCTAGTAATGCGGTCAGCCAGTCCTTGATGACACGGTGGGCCATCCGGATGGCTGTGATCAGGATCAGAGCCGTAACCGCCGCCAGGACGCCTGTAAAAAACATTTGAACGTAAACATTTTCCTGTACATTTGCCGTTGTCATGGCAATAACCAGGATGACCAGAAAAGAAGGGAGCACACAGCCCAGCATAGCGGAAACAGCACCGCTGAACCCGGCAAGATGCCGCCCGATAAAAATGGAGGTATTGACAGCAACCGGACCTGGCAATGATTGGGCCAGAGCAATCATGTCAATCAGCTCGTCCGGCTTAATCCATTTTTTATTGTCCGCCACTTCCCGTTCAATCAGAGGCAGCATGGCAAAGCCGCCGCCAAACGTAAAGAGACCAATGCGAAAGAAAGTTGTAAACAGCTGCAGCCGAATTCGATGATTTGATTCTGGCATCATCCGAACCTCCCCTTTATCGCCGTCACACGAGACCGCTTGTTTCGTGTGACGGCAACAACTGCTAGGATACCATACTTTTGGAGCAGCTCAAAGAGGTTTTCGATTTGCAACTGATCCTAAAAAAACTATGCCGTCTTGGCTTCGCCATGATGTACGTTGAGCATACAAATCAGGGCCAAGACAAAGGCAATGACAGAGTAAAGAAATAAGGTTGCGTAGTCTTGTGTCAGATCCCTGATCCAGCCGAACAGCGTTGGACTGATGATGGCTGCGCTGAAAGAAAAGAAATAATAATAACCTGTAAAGCTGCCGATGCGGTCATGACTTGCCAGTTCAACAACCATAGGAAGAGAATTGATGTTGATACAAGCCCAGAAAAGACCGCCCAACAGGAGTAAAAGGCGTAACAGCATCAGATTTTCGATGAAAAGCATGGGTAAAAAAACAAGAATCATACCGAACAAACCAATGAGAATCATCCGTTTTCGACCATAACGGCCGGCCAGAATACCGGCCGGCAATGCAAAAGCCACTAAAGTCAATGAAAAAAGCGACAGCATCATGGCTGCATCGCCCTTTGAAACCATTAGTTGTTTGGTGGCGTAAAGCGTGAAGAAGGATTCCACTGCGTTGTAGCCGCAAAACCAGAAAAATATGGCAAAGAGCAGGAAAAGCAAGCTGCGTTTTTCTTCTTTGCTGAGATCTCCAAGGAGTTTCTTGCTAATATTTTCGCCTGTCTTTTCCGAAGCCGTGACAAGGTTTCGGCTGTCAGGCTCTTTGACAAAGAAAAAAAGCATCAAAAGGGCAAAGATCATGATGATCGATCCCATCAGAAATGGCATGTTATCGCCGCCCACATTAGCCAAATACCCGCCGGCTAAAAAGGCGACAATGCCTCCTACACCGCCCATCAGGTTGATGATGCCGTTGGCTTTGCTGCGGTGAACAGGTGGTGTCAGATCTGGCATCAAAGAAATCACAGGTGAACGCCATATGGACATAACCAGGTTAAAGATAATGATCACGGTCATCATGGCTATGAGACTTTTGGTTCGTGGGATAAAGAAAAAAGCCACCGCACAGATGGGAATGCCAATTAAAATGTAGGGCATGCGCTTCCCAAAACGGGTACGCGTCCGATCGCTGATTTGTCCGACCAGAGGCTGAAAAATGACACCGAATATGTTATCAATCGTCATGATGAATCCAATCAGGGCCGTACTTTGAAGATAACGTTCCTCTAAGAGAACGGGAACGAAGCTGTTATAAATACTCCACGCCAATGAGCTGGCAAAAAAACCAAAGCCGATCAGGAAGGTTTTGCGATAATTTAATGGCTCCATAATGCACCTCCAACTATAGGGTCCAATTTGTCTTTTTGCATATGGCGACTGCTTCGCCCGGAACATTGGTAATGATGGCATCGACACCTAAAAGGCAGGCTTTTTTAATCTGATCTGGCGCGTCTACCGTCCACACATGGATTTTGACGCCGGCGTCATGACACGCTTCTACCAAATCTGGAATCCGGAGGTTTCCATAGTGTGGATGAATGGCCGAAGCCCCGGCATGGCGGGCATAAACCCAGGGTTCATATAACCCGCAGTCATAGAGAAGTCCACAAGGAACGGAAAGATTTTGTTCTTTGATCAATGATGCGGCCTGGACCATACTGTAATGATTAAAAGAAGACAAACAAATACGATCGGTCATCTGATGATCACGGGCCAGGTTGAGAACGGCCTCTTCCAGGCCCGGATAGAGAATGAGACTGTTTTTTAATTCGATATTCAGGGTTAAGTCTGTCGGTTTAACCAAATCAAAAACCTCTTCTAAGGTCGGTATCTGTTGTCTGCCAAACCCAGGCATCACGCGCCCAAAATCGAGTTGTCGTAACTCATCCAGCTTTAATTGACACACCATTTTGTTTTCGCCTGTTACTCTGCGGCAAGATTCATCATGCGTCACCACAATGATGCGATCAGCCGACAGATGAACGTCCAGCTCAATACCATCTGCTCCTTGTTGGATGGCCAGCTCGAAAGCAGCCATGGTGTTTTCCGGGGCTGCTGCACTGGCACCTCTGTGAGCCCAAATCTCTGTTCTCACAAAAATCGACCTCCCTTTTATTTGATGTTTGAAACGCGATGGGATAGGTTGTCCGGATGACAATCACACCAGGCCAAATGGTCACAAACGAGTCCGGCTGCCTCCATCAGAGAATAGCAGACGATTGGCCCGACAAATAAAAAGCCGCGTTGCTTCAGATCGCGGCTTATTTTTTCAGATAAAGGTGTCTGGGTTGGAACCTCAGCTGGCTGTTGCCAATGATGAATGATTGATTGACCATCAACCCAATGCCATAAATAAGGATCAAGGCCACCCTCCTGATGACAGAGGTTCAGATAAGCTTTGGCATTGGCTACAACCGCCTTGACTTTACGTTCGTTTCGAATCATGCCTGGCTTTTCTAAACAAGCTTGGCATTGGGCTCCATCCCATAAAGACAGAGCGAAGGGATCAAAGAAATCCAGTGCTTCAGTTAAAACGGAGCGTTTAGAGAGGATCAAAGACCAACTGAGTCCAGCCTGAAACACTTCTAAATTTAAGAGTGAAAAAAGACGCTGTTCATCATGAAGCGGAATGCCCCATTCTGTATCATGGTACTGCAATGAAAGGGGGTCTTTGACAGCCCAGGGACATCGGCGCCGGTTGTCAGTCATTTGGCCATCCCCCTCCACAACATCATTAAACATAAAGGCATGTGACGAGTCTCCTGCTGAAAAAAATCTGACCCTCATTAGCCTTAGCCTTAACTGTTTGATATTATATCATCATTCTTCTTTTTCGTCGCCTTGGTTGAACCTTGTTTGTCTGATGAAGCGGGATCTGATAAAATAGGCCTACTAAAGGAGGCTTTTTATGGCACAGCTGACTCAAATGATGTTGATCAGCATCGATGATTTGGAAAGCCGGTTGGGCGTTCGAAAATTCCCTGTTTTTGTGCAGGAATGTGAAGAGGCCTTTCAGAATAAAATTGAACAGGCTGCCGGCCATATTTTGTTGCGCGCCGATGTTCGGGCAATCTTTGTTTCTGGCCCGACCGCTTCAGGAAAAACAACTTTTTCAGATCGCCTGGCCTGCTTCCTAACGTCCTCTTGTCGTCCGACCCGCGTTCTGTCTCTTGATGACTATTACAAAACTGAATCGATCCAGTTTGACGAGCAAGGGCGCCCCGATTTTGAAACCATTGATATGATTGACACAGAAGCCTTGATCGATGATTTCAGGAATCTATTGTCCGGCCAAGAGGTTCAGTTGCCAACCTTTGATTTTGTGAATCGGAAACGTCTTTATGAGCCGGAGAAACGGATTCGTTTGTCTGATTCGGATTTAATCATCGTTGAAGGGCTGCATGGCCTTTCTGAAAAAATAATCGGGAATTTACCAGAAAATCAGGTTTATGGCTTGTTTATTATGCCTTGGTGTACGCTTCTGGATGGGCGGCAATTGCTTGGCAGCAGAGATTTGCGACTCCTAAGGCGTATATCGCGTGATGTCTTGCACCGGGGCTCAACCGCTTTGGCAACCATCGATTACTGGCCGATGATTGACCGGACTGAATCACGATATTTTCCACCTTATTTGGCTCGGTCAGATGAATATATTAATTCCTGCCTTCCTTATGAATTCTGTATTATTCCTTCGATGGCGGCTGCCAACATCAAGCAATCACTGGAGCAATATAAAAGAGGAACTTTGCCAGGCTCTATCTATATGAAAAACGAAAAAGGGTATGCGGATCTTCCTGCCGCAATCAAAGAAGCCCAATATTTGTTAGCCGCCTGTGAGCGTCTGCCTTCTGCAGATCAGATTGTTGTTCCTAAGCAGTCTATTTTGCAGGAGTTTATTTGATCTGACTTGACAATCATTCACAACGCGTGGATACTGATGGGATAGATTGATGAGCTGACATCGTTGTAATCAGATGATAAAAA
>JAGPFK010000065.1 GCA_018056585.1 Clostridia bacterium
GCAATAAGCATCATTCGGGGGAAACAAAAACAAAGACATCGCATTGACAGATTATTTGGGATCATGACATAATGTGCGAAAGTTACAAAGATCACCGAAAGGAGATTATGTTTATGCCATCAAAAGAAGAAAAGCGCCAAAAATGCTTCGCCTGGCATGCCAAACTCAAACCAGGCTGTGAACAGGAGTACATCAAGCGACATGATGAAATTTGGCCTGAAATGACAGCTGTTCTGAATGAAGCCGGCATTCATAATTATACAATCTGGCTGGATCAAACAGATTTATTTGGCTACTATGAAGCCGATGACCTTGAAAAGGCGGCCCGCGTTCAGGCCGAAAGCCCGGTGGTTGATCGCTGGAACCAATTTATGAGTGATATTCTGATGATGGAGTTTGATGAAAAAACAGGTGTGACACCGCCTATGACATTGGTATTTTATCATCCATAAATCAAAAGCCGCTGTTAAAAAGGGCATGCAATCCGCGGATTGCATGCCTTCTTAAAATGCGTCAGCCAATCTCTTCTTCTTCTTCCATCCTGGCTTTTGCTTCGGCAATCACCTTCTCGGCAATCGCTTGCGGTGCCTGCTCATACCTGGCAAATCTGATCGTATACCAGCCGCGTCCTTGAGTCATTGATTTTAAATCGGATGCATATTTAGCCATTTCCGAAGTCGGCACTTCCGCTTGCACAACTTGTCCTTCTTCGTCTGGATTGATTCCCATGATCCGTCCGCGGCGCTTGTTAAGGTCTCCCATGATGTCGCCTAAATACTCATCGGGGATATGAATCTCAACGAAACTGATCGGTTCCAAAAGAACCGGATCCGCTTGCGGCAGCCCCGCTTTATAAGCCAGGCGGGCTGCAATCTTAAAAGCTATTTCAGATGAGTCTACATCATGGTATGAGCCGTCAACCAGCGTTGCTTTCAGATTCACAACAGGGTAGCCGGCAAGGACACCATGCCGGATTGCTTCAGCGAGCCCTTTTTCGACAGCCGGATGGTAAGATTTGGGCACCGCTCCGCCAAAGATTTTTTCCTCAAAAACAAGGTTTTCTTCTTCACCCGGTTCAAACTCAATCCAGACATCGCCATATTGACCATGCCCGCCTGTCTGCTTTTTATGTCGTCCCTGCACCCTTACTTTCTTACGTATCGTCTCACGGTACGGAACCCTTGGCTCCTCCAGAATGGCTTCAACATTAAATTTGGTTTTTAATTTACTGCGCAACACGTCGAGCTGCTGTTCCCCCAATCCAGAAATAACAATTTGGCGTGTCTCTGGATCATTGATCACGTTGAATACAGGATCTTCATCCTTTAACTTGTTCAATCCAGCCACAATTTTATCTTCCTCACCTTTCACCTTGGGAAGAATGGCCATAGAAAGACAGGGAACCGGAAATTCAATTTGTGGCAGGATTAAGATCTGATTGCGCTCACACAAGGTATCATTGGTTGTTGTAACCATCAACTTTGCTATGGCACCAATATCACCGGCACTGATTTGGTCTACGGGGATCTGCTTCTTGCCCACCATCATAAACAGGGAACCGATACGCTCTTCCTTTTCTTTGTTTGGATTGTAAAGAATGCTGTTGGACTCGATTTTCCCGGAGTACACTTTGAAGAGCGAGATGCGTCCGACAAAAGGATCTGCAATTGTTTTGAAAACAAATGCAGCCAAAGGGCCATCCGCGTCGGCTGTCAAACTGATCGTATCACCATCTTGTGTTTTCGCCTGAACAGGTTTGCTTTCAGCTGCGGTTGGCAGATAACGAACCAACTGATCCATGGTGTAGGCAATTGCCCAATTCGCCGTTCCGGAGCCAACAAAAACCGGATTTAAAGAACCCTCCAGAATGGCCCTTTTTAGACCCTGAACCTGTTCTTCGTCGGTAAAGGTTTCTCCATCAAAAAATTTTTCCATCAGGACCTCATCTGTCTCAGCGATGACCTCCTGCAGCGAGTCAAAGAGGGATTCAACCGAATCTTTTAGATCGGCTGGTATTTCTATTGGAGTCGCGGCACCTGTTTTTTCATCCAATGCATAGGCTTGTTTATGAACAACATCAACAACACCGCTCATGCGCCCTTCGCTTATGATAGGCAAAGCAAACGGGATGACAGACCGGCCAAACATCTCCTTGAGACTATCCAGAGCCTTATTGTAGTTTGCATTGGCTTCATCCATGCGGCTGATCATAAATAAAAACGGTTTTTCTTTTTTGCGACACAATTTAACTGCTTTTTCAGTGCCAACTGAAGCGCCGTCTTTAGCGCTGACCAAAATCAAGCCTGCGTCGGCTACTTGAACACCTTGCATGACTTCGCCAATAAAATCAAAATCCCCGGGCGTGTCGATCAGGTTGATTTTATGATCCTTCCATTCAAAAGTCGCTGTGGCCGTGTTGAGCGTAATTTGCCGGCGTATTTCTTCAGGATCAAAATCCATAACCGTATTGCCATCTGCAGATCGTCCCATACGATCAATGACCCGGGCGTTATAAAGAATCGCCTCGGCCAATGCGGTCTTGCCTGATCCACCATGTCCCAAAAGAACAAGGTTGTTGATCTTGTCTGCGGGATATTTTTTCATAGGATAAATTCCTCCTTGTTTGCTCGCCCATTTTGGCGATTCTCTGTATTTGAGTCAGTGAAGGCACCGTGCATTTCATTATACTATGCAAAATGAACAAGATCCATTATAAAGTTTCACAAGATTTATCGAGATGTCATGCGCCATTCTTCCAATACGCTCTGACATTCATCCCATGTCCTTGCAGACATGATCGAAACACGAAGTTTCGAGGCGCCTTTCTGACCCTTTAGATACCAGGACAGATGACGGCGCATTTCAGCCACCGCTGTTTGTTCGCCCACCAATTCGATCAGGCCCATGAAATGTTCCTGAATGACCGCCATGCGTTCATCTGCCGTTGGCTTTGAGACTGTTTGATCCATCCATTGCTGCTCTGCCCCCAGTTCCTGTAGGATCTCTGAAAAAAGCCAGGGATTTCCTTGTGCTGCCCGGCCAATCATAACGCCGTCTACACCAGTTTCCTGAAACAGCCGGACCACATCTTCTGATGTTCTGACATCACCATTACCGAAAACAGGAACAGTCACGGCTTTTTTTACATCAGCAATCACAGACCAGTCTGCCTGACCGCTGTAATATTGTGCGGCTGTTCGGGCATGAATGGTTAAAGCAGCCGCCCCCGCGTCAGCCAGAACGCGTGAAAACTCCGGTGCGCAAATGCTTTGTTCATCAAATCCGCTCCTGAACTTGACGGTAACAGGTTTTTTTGCTTTCTGAGCGGCATATACTGCCGCCCTTACGATGGCGGCAGCCCGATCAGGATCACGCATCAGCGCGCAGCCGGCCTGACCCTTCATTACTTTCTTAGCCGGGCAGCCCATATTGATATCAATGAGAGCACATTGACTTAAAACAGGATGCTCTAAAATCCGGTTAATCGCCAGCACAAAATCGTCTGGTTCAGCCCCAAAAAGCTGAATACCCATAACACCAGCCGCACCATCAATCGCCAAATACCGCCAATTACGGAGCAAAAGCCGATCATGAATCACACTTCGAGCGCTCACCAGCTCAGTTATCGTCAAGCCAGCTCCCATTCGGTGACAAATACGCCTGAATGGGAGATCTGATGTGCCGGCCATAGGAGCAAGAGCCATATTATTAGGCAGCTGTACCGTTCCGATTGTAAGCGGGTGAATGAAGGAAGAGCTCATCCTTCACCCTGATCCTTTTCTGTTGCCGGCAAACCGCTTAACTGACGACGGATGGCTTCAGCTACACGAGTCCGCTCAGCTTCATCTCGCACATCACCGGTAAAGAGAATGGGTTCGCCGACTTCGATGGTACGTGTGGCTTCATCGGCATATAAAGTCACAAAAGGAATGTGTTGACCTGTTTCTCGGAAATAAAGGCGGTCAATCGCAAGGAAACCATCATACATGCTTTCCAGGTCTTTTTCTGTGCTTGTGTAATCTTGATCTGGAAAGATTAAGATGCTTTCGCCTTTTTTCAACGCATTTAGACTCAGTTGATAGGTTTTGATAATCTTCATAGAATCGCGATAAACCGGAATAGCTTTTGCCGAGCGCATCAGACCCTGCAAATAGATTGAGGTTGGAACGGCCGCCAGCCAGGCTTTCCATTTGGGCCAGCCAAATCGCTCTGTCAACGTGTAGTCCATCAAGTGGCGATAACAAACTTTTCGGTCATGATAGATGTGAAGAGACCAAACATGAAAATGGCCCGGTAGCCAGGGCAGAACCATAAAAATGCCGCGCGTATTATAATGACGGCAAAGATAAACAGATGGATCAGACAGCCTATCAATATGGACAAGATGATAAGCTGGATAAAACAGTCTAACGAGAAAGCGTGACAGGCGATACAAAGGCCCATAAAATTTTGTATTCGTTTGCTCACATCCTATTCGTCTGATTAAAATTCAGCACTTTGAAAAGAGCGCTTTGATTCTATATGAATGTTAAAGAAAAGACACGCTTTTGTCAAAGTATAAATTCGAAGCAAAAAGACAGCCACAACCGATTCTTTCAGCCTGTAGACAAACCCTCGTAACAATTAGTTCATAATTTATCGGTATAATTTGTATAGCATTTATGCGCTATCGGGTTTGGATCTACATGTCATGGGTAAAGGGGGATTTTTGATGGCTTTAGGGAACAAAGTAAAAAAGATCGAATCGTACAAGAATAAGCGTAAATCAGATAAGATCGTATCGTTTTTGACAGACAAAAACAAAGATGTTCGCATTGAAGCAATTAAAGCATTGGGTGAGATAGGCGATGACACCTCCGTAAATAATCTGATTTTGTTGCTTTCTGACCCGGATCCTGATATTCGCAGGCAGGCAGCCATCAGCATGGGAGACACAGGACGGGATGTCTGCAAGACACATCTTCAAAATCGTGTCAAGCTTGAAAAAGATGAAGCCGTTCTCGAAGCGATTCGCGATTCAATCATGCGTATTTCGGATCAGATTAAGAGTTCAGATCGATAATCTTTTGCTAAAACCCATTTCCCTGATAAAGACAAACGGGTGACCTGAAAAGGCCAGCCGTTTTTTTCTTCATAATAAAACCGCTCACATGAAACAAGCGGTTTTTGGCGTCCCGGGCAGGAATTGAACCCGCATCAACAGCTCCGGAGGCTGTCACCTTATCCATTAGGCTACCGGGACATAGCGCCGTCATTATAGAACATCAAAAAGGAAAAAGCAAACTGTGTCCAATGAATTCCTAGGGCGTGACCCTCTGCTCAGCATGATGCTTTTAGAGCGTATCAGCTGGCATATTCTCTACTTAAGATAAGCTCAGTTTGTTTACGATCCCTTCGTTCCACTTCATCCATGCTGATAAAGCCAAAGCAGCTGTTATGGCGGTAATGAACACGATTATGAAATGGTCCATACCAGTTCCTGGGTATGTTGCTTTTGCCGATGCTGGAGCCAACGATATTTCCTGATGTTGCTCCCGTGCAATCATTATCAAATTCCATTGCGACAGTTTCTCTGATCATTTTCGTGAAACAGAATGCAAATGGATGCCATCGCACTCATATTAATCTGATTTTTCTGACTGCCATATTCTTTAAATCGCTGATATGGCTAAGCCGGTCAACTTCTTTCTTCAACGGCCTGTAGCTCCACGGCGCATATCTGCCCCTTCAGAGTACGCATATATCAAGATAATAAATAACCGCAGGCCCGTACCGGACTGGCCTCGCATCCAGGAATCAGCAGCGGGAAAGCAAAAAATTGAATCCGTTTTCCGATCAAAGGTGTCAGTCCAAAAAGGCTTTCGATGATAACAATCCCTTTGCCAAGTAAAAGGCGATGCATCATCGCAGGATCAGGCGGATTTTTTAGTTCAACAACAGTTGGCATATCCAGGCCAAAAAAACTGACACCCGCCTCTATGAGGGTACGACTGCTGCCTTTCTCAAATTGAGGAATGGATTCATAATAGGCAGGAAAACCAGCCTTTCGATCCCACCCTGTAGCCAGCAGTAAGCCGTCCTCTGGCTTCCGTTTACTGAAATCGGCGGCCGACAAATCAATATGACCGTCCACTGTCCATGCAGCAGCTGCAACATAGGCGGTACCGGCTACCCGGTCCACGGGCAGCTGCTCCAAAGACAAACCATCTTTCAAATAATGCCTGGGTGCGTCTATATGCGTCCCGGCATGACAGCTCATCGATAAAACGCTGGCCTGAATCCCATCCGTTTCATGTGATAAAAAACGGCAGATTTGAACCGGCGGATCACCTGGATAGACCGGCATATGGGTTTGAATGGGTAAGCTTAAATCCAACCAGCAACCATCACGCGGACGCATTTTTCTCCTCCGGCTCCATGGCCATAAAAAGGCAACGAAGTTGCTTTGTAATCATCTGTTTATTTTGAGCGGCTTGCCGATAGACAAGGTATGGCTGATTTCCGGCATTAAAAAGAATCCGACCTTTAAAAGCCGATTGATTGATGATTTTGGATAAGGTATTGAGATCCGGCTGAATCTTTTCATCATATGTCAGAATCAGGTGTTGTTGTCGCTGTTCAATGCGCCTAAACCCAAATCGGCCGGCCACGCCGCGTACATAAGCAATATCAGCCAGTGCAAGAACAGCGGGCGGCAGCTCGCCAAATCGATCCAGGCATTCATCCAATACATCCTGATAGTCCGAAAGGGATCTGACATCGACCATACGCCGGTAAATGTCCAGGCGTTGGCCTTCATCCGGTATATAACTTTTGGGAATGAAGGCATCCACATCCAAATCAATCACCGTTTCAACCCGCGCAGGCTGAGACACCCCTTTCTGCTCCAGAATGGCTTCTTCAAGCATCCGGCAATAAAGATCGTATCCGATTGCTTCCAGATGGCCGTGTTGTTCAGCGCCCAGCAAATTACCGGCGCCGCGCACTTCAAGATCCCTCAGCGCAATTTTAAAACCAGAACCCAATTCAGTAAAATCACGGATTGCCGACAGTCTTTTTTCCGATATTTCCGTTAAAACCTTGTCTTTTCTATAGGTGATGTAGGCATAAGCCTGCCTGTCTGAACGCCCAACCCGCCCGCGCAGTTGATAAAGCTGAGCAAGACCCAGCCGATCGGCGTCTTCAACAATAATCGTGTTCACATTTGGCATGTCGATGCCATTTTCAATAATCGTCGTACAAACCAGGATATCTGCTTCTTGTCCAATAAAAGCACTCATCATATCTTCCAGGTCACGCTCATTCATTTTTCCATGCGCACAGACAACACGCGCACCAGGTAAAAGCCGCTCGAGTTCTGACGCTTTTTCTGCTATCCGCAGAGTATCATTGAAAAGATAAAAAACCTGACCCTTGCGGCTCAACTCGCGAAGAATCGCTTCAATAACCATCTCACGGTCATATTCCATCACGTAGGTTTGAATTGGCCTCCTGTCTTGTGGCGGCTCCTCGAGCACGCTGATGTCA
>JAGPFK010000066.1 GCA_018056585.1 Clostridia bacterium
TTTTTCTTTGATCTACCTGAAGCATAGCACAGACCAGCTTCACGTACAAATGAAATCTTTTTCCGTCACTCGCCTGCCTTTATTGTTTTCATGTTATAATTTTACCGTTGGACAGGCACCCGGAGGAGAGATCAAGCGGCGCAATCCATGTTATTATAAGAGATAGGAAAAAGTTGCCTTAAGGCCAGAGGAGCGAGCGTCATGCAGCGTAAATTATTATTTATCATTAATCCCAAGGCAGGAAAATGTCAGATTAAAAATTATCTTCTTCCCATTATTGAAAAATTAAATGTATCTGGCTATGATGTTGAAGTCAAAACAACACAGGGTCCGAAAGACGCGACCCGGATTGCCGCTGAAAAAGGCGGTCAATTTGACGTGGTGTTTTGTTCCGGCGGTGATGGCACTCTAAATGAGGTGATTAACGGCCTGATGAGATTACCTGCTCATCGTCCGCTCATCGGCTATATTCCTGCCGGATCGACCAATGATTTTGCCAATAATCTGTATGAAGAATCAGACATCATTACAATTGTGGAACAGCTTCTCGAGGGACGCGAGCTTCCCTGTGATGTTGGACATTTCAATGATCGGTATTTCATCTATTGTGCCGCCTTTGGCGCTTTTGCTCTGACTTCCTATGAAACGGCCCAGGAAACCAAAAACATCCTGGGACGTTTGGCTTATTTTCTGGAAGGAACGAAACATCTAAACACATTGAAATCCTATCACCTTACCGTTCGTTATAATGGCAAACTGATTGAAGATGACTTTGTTTATGGGATGGTGACAAACTCAGATTCAGTAGCAGGCATCCGAGGTTTTGGCGGACGCAATGTACAACTTGATGATGGACTTTTTGAAGTCCTGCTGGTACGGATGCCGAAGAATCTGATCGATCTACAGTTGATTATCACCAGCTTAATTAAACTCGATTTTCCGGCCACACATTTTTATCGTTTCAAAACAGATAAGATCATTTTTGAGTCACCGGAAGAGATTTCTTGGAACTTAGACGGAGAATTTGGAGGAAATGAACGTTTAGTGCAGATTAATATCTGCAATCATGCGGTGACTTTTATAGTCCCCGACTTGACTGAGAAGCGGTGATCATCATCAAGCAAAATCAGAGAGTCAGTTTTCTGATCATTGCATTTTTGTACGTTCTGGCCACGTTTTTGGCCATCTTTGTTTTTCGCGCATTACCCGGCCTCTCCCTGATCATGCGTGTCTTTGCAGCAGATCTTGCGGCCACTCTATTCATCTACCTGTCAGGCCTCGCTTTAAAAAACGCATCCGTGTATGATCCTTACTGGAGTGTGGCACCTGTTTTGATTTTAACTTTACTTGCCTTTTATTTGGGCGCAATAAAGAAAGGCTCGATCATTCTTTTGGCTCTGATCTGGTTTTGGGGCGCCCGATTGACGGTCAACTGGGCATTGACTTTTCAAAGTCTAACGCAGCAGGACTGGCGATATGATATGTTGCGGGAAAAGACAAAAAAAGGATACCCGCTGGTCAGCCTCTTGGGTATTCACCTTTTCCCGACCGTCGTTGTCTTTCTGTGTCTGATTCCAGCCATTGAATACATCAAAATCGGTGAAATCACACCCATAACATGGATGGGTTTTGCACTTTGTTTGATTGCGACTTCAGTTGAGCTCATGGCTGATCATCAGATTCACCGCCATAAAAAACAATACCCGGACCGCAGCCAGATCCTGGATTCCGGGCTGTGGAGGTTGTGCCGGCATCCGAACTATCTGGGTGAAATCATGATGTGGTGGGGCGTTTATATCGTCCAGCTGTCGGTGTTGCCCGGGCGCTGGTATCTCCTGGCCGGCCCTTTATTAAACACCCTCCTGTTTCTTTTGATCAGCATCCCCATGGCTGAAAAACGACTTTCAGAACGAAAACCAGCCTACAAAGCCTACCGTGAACAAACGCCTATGCTGCTGCCTATTCGCATCAGAAAGAAAAAACAGGCCAAGGCAAATAAAATCAGCTGATTCTATCACTGTTCCAATCAAGTTTTTGAACAGTTCATCCGAACCACTAAAGCGTGTTCGCCAAACAAAAAACGATCCTTTGAAAAGCCAATATAATCTTTTCCAAACAGATCGTAGAGATGACCGGATATATGAAATTCAGGCAAACGTCCCAACAGTTGTACGCCGTCTGTCAGAAAGCCAAGTTGCACGGGTGTGGCAAATTTTCCTTCGTCTGTGTAGTCGCCGCCTGATGCGATCGCAACAACAATCCCCTGGCCGCCAGGCAGCAATTCTTTGAGCGTTTTGCTGCTTCGATCAATGTTGAAGTTTCGAGCACCCAGCGTCGGGACCCCGTCATATGAACAAACGGCTGACCCCGTTAATGGGAAGTTGAACCGGTCCGCCGTTCGCTTGTCTGTATAGGGTTTTTCTATCACGCCGTTTTTAATCAGGTCAACCCGTCCCTCTTCAATGATGGTTCCTTCTGCATCAAAAAACGGAACGTGATACTGCTCCGATTCATCCCAGTCCAGATAAAAAGTAAAATCATCATGAAATACTTTTTCCCCTAAATTTTTGGCAAATAAAGAACTTTGATAGCCAACTTTCTCACCATTCAGCTCTTCAATGAGTTTTCCAACTAAGAGGCCAGCGCCTGCAACGATGGGCAGTTCTTCATCCGGAAATGCAATGGGATTATTGAAAGCCTCTGTCATGCGGTTCAATTCCCATAAAAAATAATCCGGGTCCCAATGCCTGGACTGGTAAGCAACGAATGCATCCATGATCTGAATGGACTCTTTGTGTTTCAGGATGAGGCCAACATCAAGCACTTTATCTGTGAAAGCCAAGTATGTGTCTAAGTCGTTTTCCAAAACAACGGACACTTGTGTCACATTCACTTTATTGCTGAAGATAAAATCAGGATGATCGGTCCTCGCTTTGGCAAGAACGGCTTCCAATTCATGCATGATCCGGTTATCATCCAGATTGGCTGGAACCACCTTTTCCCGACGGATTTTTCTCGCCGGTTCATAAGGGTAATCCACTCGGTTCTTTATGAGGTTTTCCAATGCTTTTTCCCATGGGTCCTCCTCATTTTGACCCAGCTGTCCATAGACGCCAATCAGGCCGTCTTGGTAAACGCGATAACCCGTTTTTGTAATATTCTTTTTACGGATCGATTCCAGTCTGGAAGACGCCACATTAAAAGACGTTTCAACCTGCGTAATCTGATATTTTTCTTTGATCATTTTCTTTCTCCTCATCTATTGGCTATGCCTCATTGCGCATAAAGTTCCCGAACACGGATGTAGGGGCCGCCAAAACTGACTCGCAGGGGAAATTGCTCCATCTTGCCACAGCCGCCTAAAGCAAAAGAAAAGTATTCGACATTTTCAGAAAAGCCGTCAATCTGATGCAGCGTTTCCATGACATTCCCAGAAATAACGCTGATTTGCACCGGTTCTTTAATCTGTCCGTCACGAATCATGTAAGCCCTGTGCGGCGCAATGGTAAATGTCGTCATCCCGGATCCATGGTGAAGATCCTCAATATAGAGGCCTTCTTTAATTTCGGATAACATTTCATCTTTGCTGAGGGTCCCTTTATCAATATACGTCGTGGTCATGCGAACAATCGGTTCATACTCGAAATGAACCGCCCGTGCATTGCCGGTTAAATCTTCGTCCAAAAGGGCTGCCGTTACACAGCTGTGCAAGCGGCCACTCAATTTTCCGTTCCGAATGATATAATTGCAGCGCGCTTTTGTTCCGTCATCATCAAATGGAACATATCCACTGCCTTCAAGATCACCGCGGTCGATGATGTTTAAATCCTTTGATCCCACGACCGTACCAATAGCCCAGGCTTTCATCATGGTTTCATCGCCTATCATAAAATCTGCTTCACTTTTATGTCCGAAACTCTCATGAGCAAAAACACCAGCAACAACGGGCGCAAGTACGCAGGTATAGGTTCCTTCCTGAACCGGAACAGCGCGGCTGACAAAATCGATATCCTTTTCAATCTCACGTCGAATACCGTCTTCCTCACCGGCGAGAGATTCAAAATGAGTGCGGACAATATCTTTGCCGCCACTGCCTTGTTTTCCGTCTTTTGTCAGATGATACCGTATAGACACGGATGCCGATTGGTAATCATAAAGAACATCAGATCCTTTGCTGGAGATAAAATGCCTTGTTTCATAAATGTCTTTATAATACGCTTTTTGAATTTTTATTTCCGAAAAGTCATGGCCAATATCATTGTAGTGCTGCAGCAAAGCCAATTTATCATCCTGAGAAATCTGACAGACCGATTGGCCATACTTTAAAAAAGTCTCTTGATTGACCTCAAAACGGGCCACAATTTTGTCTTGATCAATCTGATCATTATTCCGAGTCATTGCTGCCAGCTCATCCAGTTCTTTTTGCAGGTTGTCCAGTTTTGTTGTCGCCGCATAGTACCACTTGTCCCCGTCGTAGGTTCGGATCAAGGCGCCTTTGTACTTGCGAACCTTATTCTGCCGTACGCGGTCATTTTCTATCACAATGTCTGTCTGGAACACTTCTTCAATCCGAATATCACTGTAACGGCCTTTTGGAAAACAAATCATATAATGACTCCTTTACTCTGCCCGTTATTGGGCCGTTCATTCTATCTTCAAAGTATTATACCATTCCAACAAAATAAAAAGGAAAAATTATCCTGTTTTTGTTTGACGGTCCTTTGTTTTCACCATAGACTATGAATAGATAAAATGGCAGCACCAGAATCCGGTGATGCCCGAAAGAAGTGTGGATGTATGACGCCGGAGGCCATTCGCCGCGGTTTTTATCCAAAAGACAAAGATGATTTTTCACCCCAAGCTCTTGTAAAACTGAAAAGAGCACAGGAAGAACTGCAGTGGTTACTAGACCGGGGTTATCCGATGGGTACAGCCATCAATTTTGTGGGTGGTCATCACCAATTGACATCAAGGCAGCGATCGGCCTTGCAACGGGCAACCGACCGCTCCGAATCATATCTGATCAGGCAGCAAAAACAACTGCCGCTTCATATGCTTTCTCAAGGGACTTTGCTGATTGACGGCTTCAATGTGATCATCACGCTGGAAACAGCTCTATCGGGCAGCTTGCTTGTATTGGGGGCCGATGGAGTGTTGCGTGACCTGGCCGGCCTGCGCGGCACCTACCGCGTCATCCGTCAGACTGAGCACGCCATCGGCCAGATTTTTGAATTTTTGGATGCGCACCAAGTTCCTGCAGTCGAGATTTATCTTGACGCGCCGGTATCTAACTCGGGTCAATTAAAACGCACAATTCTTCAGTGTGCAGAAACGCGGCGCTGCCAGGCAGAAGTCGAACTGGTACCAAATGCCGACGCCATGCTTACAGGCAAAGAAAGAATTGTCAGCAGTGATTCGGTTCTCCTTGATCAATGCCAAAGCTGGTTCAACCTCACGGCAGAGCTGGTTCAAAAGATACCCCAAGCCTGGGTTGTGACCTTGCAGGAGACTGGTTTAAAGCCAGATCGGCTGTGACCAGGCCCTTCTGCCATTTGAGTCTGTACAAACTGCACGAACATATCTTTCATGTCCTTTTAATGTGAAAAAGCCCTCTGTCAGGTTTCCCGTTTCATCATTGATGGCCATCCCCGGGTAACTGTTCGATAAAAGCCCGATAGACCGACAAGGCGAACAAGAAACGAAAGCTTTTTCATCTTCAACATAAAACAGATCAATGAGAGGTCCTTCAGATGCATGAAAACAGCCAGCCACAATGCTGTCCATAATCGCTTGATGGCTCAGCTCATTCGCTTTGACAAAAATGAATCCCCCGCCTATATCCGTTTGGTCATGGTGCGTGTCATCACTGGCAACGCAAAAGAGCTTTTGTCCATCCCAGAGCAAGCGGTCATACCAGGCATCAGAAAATCCTGTTGCGGCATGGACCTCACAAGCATAATTAAAGATCTCCAGGCCCAAGAGGCCATCCATGCCGGCCAGACGCTCCGGGAAAACGTGGGACCAGTTCGGATGGGCATAGATGCAGATATTTCCATTGGACTTGAGGTACGCTATCAATTGATCAACAGATGTATCTGTGTCATAGAAAATACTTTGCCCATGGCTCAACTTATTTTTCCCTGGCAGGCCAAGGCCGATGATGTGATGACACAACGCATTTTTCTCCTGAACCAGAACATCCAGTTCAACACCCGGCAAAACGATAAAATCGTCCCGGCAAAGTGTTTCATGCCGGCCGTAAACACGATGATCTGTAATCGCAATGAAATCATAGCCCTGCTCCTGATAGGCTCTGGCAAGCGCCTCCGGAGACAATGTTCCATCCGAAATACGAGTATGTGCATGAATGTTTCCCTTATACCAGATTCCATCTGATTTGATTGTTGATCGTCCTGACATCTTTCCTCAATCCTTCCTTTGTTAATGATCAGCCCTGATTTTTAATAATATTCTACCAGATAAACAACCATTGCCGAACAGAAAAGCAAAAGGCTTGGTTGCTAGATCGATAAACAATGGATTCATACATAAAACAAGTTTTTGTACATCCAGCTGATCAGCAGATGAGCCGGTGCCCATTAAAGTCGAAGCCGAAATCCCAAAAAGCTGATTGGGAGAATTGAAATGTTCTTTATCATCCGGCCAGGAAGGCAAAAGAAATAAAGGCACTCAAAATATCCTGACTAAGCCCTGTTGAGCCCTGTCATGAAATGATCTCATAGTTTTTTCTGACATCCCGGACGATTGCTTATTATATCAGTGAGGTGCTGAAATACCGTTCAACCCGATCTGGCAGAACAGTTACAATCTTTTTTTCATGACCATATCTTTTGGCCGCTTCCATGGATGCCCAGACGTTGGCTCCGGATGAGGTGCCAACCAGAATGCCCTGCGACCGGGCAAGAAATCTTGCTGTATCAATGGCATCGTCATCACTGACTTCAATAACATCATCGATCAGGCTTACATCCAGAATTTCCGGTATAAAGCCATCGCCAATCCCTTGTATTTTGTGCAGTCCTGGTTCATGCCCCAGTAAGGCCGAAACATTTTTTGGCTCAACGGCAATAACCTTGATTGCCGGATTTCTCTCCTTCATAAATCGTCCGACGCCTTCAAGCGTCCCGCCGCTGCCCAGACCTGAAACAAACACATCAACCTGACCTGCCATCTGATCCCAGATCTCGACCGCTGTTGTCAGATAATGCGCTTTGGGATTATCTTTATTTTTAAACTGGTTTGGCACATAAATGTTGGGGTCAGCGGTTTTTTGACGCTCTACTTCCCGAACGGCTCCCGCTATATTATCTTCTGCTTTTGTCAGAACCAACTCCGCGCCCAGGGCACGGATGATTTTCTTTCTTTCTTCACTCATGTTTTCTGGCATGACAATAATAACACGATACCCTTTTTGAACACCAACCAGTGCGATCCCGATCCCGGTATTCCCTGACGTCGGCTCCATGATCGTCATATGGGGGCGAAGATCCCCTCTGGCCTCCGCC
>JAGPFK010000067.1 GCA_018056585.1 Clostridia bacterium
GTTATCGCTGACGTTGCTGCAGTAATCACCGATACGCTCGATGTCATTGGCTGCGTGCATTAAGGCGGCGATCCGGGACGAATTCTCGTGGGTCAGACTGGATGCGGAGATAATATGCGATAAATACCGGACAATTTCGTTTTCAAGATAATCAAGCGTCTCCTCATTGGCAAAAATTTTGTTTTCTAGCTGGCTGTCGTGTTCTTTGATAATCCGATGACTGTCCTGTGTCATTTCCATGGCGATCTCTGTCATGCGTGCCAGTTCTTGTGTAGCGAGATCAATCGCAATGGTTGGATTGCCAACGACATTGTAATCAATGTAGACCCGTTTTCTGCAAACCTCAGGATCTTCTCCGGGTACAATAAAACGAACAATTTTAGCCATTAGCCAGACCAAGGGCAGCCAGATCATTGTGTTAACAATATTAAAAACCGTATGTGACAAGGCAACGCTTTCCTTCATGTATGGCGCGAGAGGCGTCCACACGGATGAAAGCCCTGCATGAACATCCAGAACCAGACTACGGCCGGTCAAGCTGATCAGGTAGTTGATCAGCCAGGTGTAAGGCCTTAAGCATAACATAAAGAGAACAGAGCCCGCTATGTTGAATATGGCATGGGATGCAGCGGCTCTTTTGGCAGCCTTTGAAGCGCCGATCGAGGCCAGAATCGCGGTGATCGTCGTTCCTATGTTGCTGCCCAAAAGGATGGGGATGGTTTGATATAAGGAAACAAGCGGCGTGCCGGCCGCATCAATTGAGGTTCCGGCCATGGCTTGTAAAACGCCGATCGAAGCAGATGAACTTTGCGTAACCATGGTGGTCCCCATGCCGAGCATCAAACCCAAAACCGGTTTATCCTTTATACCAATTAAAAGATCAGCGAACGCCTGACTCGTTGCCAACGGTTTTATGGCGGCCGTCATGGCGTTCAGACCAACAAATAATGCGCCGAAAGCAAAGACAATTTGACCGATGTAGCGTATTTTGGGCTTTTTAATGATAAACATCATGACGAAGCCGATGGCCACAAATAGCCAGGCAAATTCATCGATATTGGCCGCGACAATCCAGGCTGTGATCGTGGTGCCGATGTTGGCCCCCATGATGACTCCGATGGCCTGCTCCAGAGACATCAGGCCGGCGCTTGTAAATCCAATTACCATGACGGTTGTCGCAGAAGAGCTTTGAATCATCATGGTGACCAGCGCGCCTACCAGGACACCGCGCAGCGGTGTGCCGGTCAATAAAGCCAGAAAATGACGCATTTTGTCTCCGGCTGTTTTTTGGAGACCCTCGCCCATTTGCTGCATTCCATAAATAAATAAGGCAAGGCCGCCAAACAGTACAAAAATAGTTTTAAAGTCCATTCATTCCTCCTTGCTTATAACGGTATCTGACCGTTTCATCATCCCGCAGAACTCATACGGAATCCATTTTACTCAATTCAACTGTTTTTCACAACAAAAAAAACGGGGTGTGCATGGTATAATGAGGCTAGATTGCCTGGCAGCGGCCAGAGCAGTGAGGTGACGTGATGGCCTTTCAAGGAGAACCCAGATTAATCAGGGAAGAGCAGGAAAAAATGCTAAGCCCTTTTGCGGCGCGCAGTACCCAAAGCCTTGGCCGTCAGCTGGACGAAGCGCCCTGCTCTGTTCGTCCTTGTTTTGAAAGAGACGTTGGCCGTATCATTTTTTCAGTTGATTTTCGGCGCATGCGTCATAAAACACAAGTCTTTTTTAATCCGCAAAATGATCATATCTGTACGCGGATGGAACATGTCATATCGGTAAACTACATCGCCAATACAATCGGCCGTGTTTTAGGCCTGAATTCGGACTTGATCCAAGCCATTGCTCTGGGACACGACCTGGGACATGCGCCCTTTGGCCACAGCGGAGAAAAAACACTTGATGCCTGCCTCAAAGCACATGATCCGGATTTATTTTTTCAGCATGAGCTCCATGGATTGCGTGTGATTGACCATCTCTCCTCTCATCATGGACGTCAGGGGCTTAATCTGACTTTTGAAGTCAGAGACGGCATCGCCTGCCACTGCGGCGAGATGTATTCCGAATATGTTTTGGTGCCGGACCGCAATAAAGATCCGAAAGATCTAAAATGGTCTGCCCAGATGCATAAAATGCCGGCGACGCTCGAAGGTTGCGTCGTCCGTCTGGCTGACAAGATTTCCTATATCGGCCGTGATATTGAAGATGCCGTCCGGGCAGGCATTATGGAATTTGTAGATGTGCCGGAAACCATACAATCGACCTTAGGCAGAACAAACGGTGAAATCATCAATACTTTGGTAACGGATATCATCCAAAACAGTTATGAGAAGGATGCGATCATCCTCAGCCGGGCGCGCGGCGAGAGCATGGACGAGCTTTTGCAGCAAAATGAAGCCAGAATTTACAGGTCTGACAAAATCCGTCGGTATGAAAAAATGGCTGAAAATGTTATAGAGGGCTTGTTTGAAGCGTTGCTGCCTTTGACGGAAGATCCGGAAAAGATGGCTTCGAGCGATAATCGGGTTCTGCGAAGTTTCTATCGATATATCAAAGAGCGATACCGGGGAACGGAAACATCCGGGCTGCAGCAGGTCACCGATTACATTGCCGGCATGACCGATTCGTTTGCAACCAAAAGCTTTGAAGATCTATATTGGTTCTGAGCGTATCGAAAGGAGCAAATAAGGACAATGAGCCATCATTTTCTAGCCATGATGAACCGTATGCGCTATATCAACCGATGGAGTCTCATGCGCAACACACAGACAGAAAATATTCAGGAACACACACTGCAGGTGGTGATGATTGCTCACGCGCTGCTTGAAATCAGACAGAGCTATTTTTCAACCGGCCGGCAAGCATTGGATAAAGCCCAGGTTTTGCTTCTGGCTCTCTATCATGACGCTGCCGAAATACTGACCGGCGATATGCCGTCGCCGGTTAAATATGCCAATCCTGAAATATCCGATGCTTATAAATCAGTTGAAATCGTAGCAGCAGAAAAACTGCTGTCAATGCTGCCGCAGGAGTTGATTCCCGCTTATCGGCCATTCCTTCTTCCGGATCTTTCAGATCCTCAAACAGCAGAAGCGATGAAACTGGTTAAGGCCGCCGATCGGATCAGTGCCTACATTAAGTGTATTGAAGAAGAAAAAGCTGGCAACAGCGAATTTCGGCAAGCCGGCCAATCCGTTCGTGAGACGCTGGATACCCTGACTTTAGAAATGCCTGAAATCACCTGGTTTTTAGAACATTTTTTACCTTCTTTTCAGCTGTCCCTTGATGAGCTGTCCTGACTTTATTACATAAATATAAAGTAAATGTCATCAAACTGTCTTTTATTTATGTTATGCTACTCTTGATCTTATGTCGCTATGGATGTCATGTTGGAGGACAGCCTTGTTGTTAGATGATTCAAACAATCAATCCATCTCGCGACCGTGGCGTGCTGTGTCACTGGTTCTGATTGTTCTGTTGGTATCGGGGCAGATTGGCCTATTTGCGCTTGGCGGAACAAGAGCTTTTGCTGACACAGAAATCAATCGGGAAGGGACCATCACAGTGAATACGGTGGCCTATGTCAGGACCGTGCCGACGACCCAAAACAACACGCCAATAGACCAGGCCAAGCCCGGGCAACGAGTCCTTGTTCTTTTAAAAACAACAGGCGAGATGATATCAAATTACGGCAATGAATGGTATAAAATCCGTTACACCAATCCAAGCGGCGTTCTGATTGAAGGGTTTACGGTGGCGGGTTTTGTCACGTTGGATCCTTTACCCGAGCCAGACCCGGAACCAGATCCGGCTTTTGAAGCACTGCTCGATGCGGAGGGCTTTCCTGAAAGCTACCGTCCGGGGCTTCGAAAGCTACACGCAAAGCATCCGGCATGGCAGTTCAAGTCGGTTCAAACGGGCCTTCAATTTGCAGAAGCAGTCGAGATTATGCATGCGCCAGGCTATACATTGATCCCCAATTCTTATGATGACGCCTGGAAATCGCTGGACCCGGCAGCCTATGACTGGTCCACCAATACCTGGAAGCCTTATGACGGCTCAACCTGGGTGATGTGCAGCCGTGAGCTGATCGCATATTATATGGATCCGAGAAATATGATGAACGAAAAGGACATTTTTCAGTTTGAAAAGCTGAACTACCAGCCCAAAGTGCACCATACAGACGGCGTAGAAGTGATTTTGAAAGGCTCATTTATGAGCAGTGACGGTAATGTCAAATTTTTTACATACATAGACCCGAATACGAAGCAGAAAGCAACCATGACCTATGCCGAGGCGTTCATGAAAGCCGCAAAGGCGAACAATATCAGCCCGTATCACCTGGCGGCCAGATCGCTGATTGAAGTTGGTTCTTCCGGCAGTGCTTCCGTGACGGGGCTGTTTTCAGAAGCGCTAAAAAGCGAAGGTTTGCCGGTTACCAAAGAATACGACGGTTACTATAACTTTTATAACATCGGGGCCAGTGCCAGTTCGGAACCACTGGGAAATGTAAGAAATGGACTTGAATACGCAAAATATGGTCCGGACCGTAAACCAGAGCAGACACCAGCGGATGACATCCGCCTCATCCCTTGGACCGACCCTTATCGCGCCATTACAGGAGGCGCCTTTGACATTGGAACGCGTTATGTGAATGTGAGTGCAGAGCCAAATAACCTTAAAAACGGGTTGCCGAAATATGCGGATCAAAACACACTTTACCTGCAAAAGTATAATGTGGCTTATCTCCCGAACAACGCATCTTTCACAAGGCGATACTGGCATTTATACATGGGCAGCATTCTCGCACCGTGTGCAGAAGGTGCCAAGCTGTATAAGGCATATACGGATATGAAAGATCTGGATAAACCCATCACATTCCTTATTCCCCTCTACAATGATATGCCGAAGTCAAATCCAAAACCCCCGGCAACAGGCAACCCCAATAATTGGCTGAAAACATTGAGCGTCAAAGGGTATGCTATTACACCGTCTTTTGATCCGGCCGTAACCGATGCGTACAGTTTGATTGTCGATCCCAGCGTGAGCAGCATTGAGATCGAGGCAACGGCTGTGAATAATGTGAGTAATGAGTCAACAATAAGCGGAACCGGACAAAAATCACTGGTTGTTGGCGAAAATGTCTTCCCTGTTACTGTGAAGGCACAAAACGGGAATGCCCGCACCTATACCTTGACTATCGTGCGCCAATCCGATGGGAATAAGCCGATACCTTCTGTATCCCCGTCGCCAACAGCCAGTCCAACACCTGTTCCGACACCATCGCCAACTCCAACCAGTACACCGGCACCTACACCAACCATTACCCCAACACCAACCAATGCGCCAACCCTAACGCCAACACCAACACCAACCAGCACACCTGTTCCAACACCGGCGGAGAGCAAGCTGACCAGCGCCAGTCTTAAGATCGATGGAACCACAATATCTGGGTTGAATCCACAAAACGGTGCCAATACGGTTGAGAACATCATCAAGGCATTGACGGTTCCTGACGGGCATGCGGTCCGTGTTGTCAAACCGGACGGTACCCCGATCACCGGTCTGGTTGGGACTGATCATCGGATTCAGTTGTTGAATGGATCGGATGTTAAAAAAGAATATACGGTTTTGCTGTATGGAGATGCTAACGGGGACGGAAAAATAAATGCAATTGACGTGACAATGATAATTTGGCATATGATAAAGCGGCAACCTATTGATGGCGTAAGTCTTCTCGTTTCGGATGTCAACCGGGATGGGAAGGTCAACGCCATTGATACCACCACAATTATCTGGTACTACCAAAAAAGAATTGAGATGGAACAATGAAAGATAATAAATCAGGGCGATGTTACAAGGAGCCATATATGAAAAAAAAGAAAGTTGTATTAAGTAGCTTGCTTGTCATCATTATGTTTTTTCTGTCGATTCCAAATGTCTCAGCAGATGGTCCTTCCTTATCTTTGGAAGCAAATAAGAAAACCGTAAACGTAGGAGGGGGAGTTGAGATCAGTGTGTATGTTTCAGGCGTGCCGAACCTGGTGGCCTATGGGCCCATTGAAATTAAATATGATACGTCCTTATTTGACTTTATTAAGGCTGAATCGGCATTCAACGGTCAGTTCGAAAAATGGGCAAAGGATGGCCTGTTGAATTTATCGATGCAAAATGGCAACGTAACCGTGAATGGTCAGACTAAACTTTTAACAGCATATTTTAAGGCCAAACAGGCGGGGACTGGCAGTTTTAAGGTGGTTCTTGCAGATGGATTCTCAGCGGAAGATTTAAATGAAATTGCTGTACCGGCTGGTGCAAGTGTGAATGTTACCGTTACCCAACCGGTACCCAAATCGGATGTCAATACGCTCAAGTCATTGAAGGTTAATACGGGTACCTTGTCTCCTGGTTTTTCATCTTCCCAGACAGATTACACGGTGTCTGTTGGGTCAGATGTTAACCGCATCGTGGTCAGTGCGGAAGCTACAGACAGTAAGGCTCGTGTCAGTGGCGGTGGCACTGTTTCGCTCAAAGAAGGGAAAAACACCATTAAGATTGTAGTAACGGCAGAAAGCGGCAAGGAACGAGTTTATCAGATTACGGTGAACCGGGCTGCCGCGGCAACGACCCCTGAAGCAACGCCTACGCCGGAGCCAACACCAACCCCTGAACCGACGCCAACCCCTGAACCGACGCCTACGCCGCCTGTGACTGTTCATTTATCAGACGGCTCTTATCAAATTATTGAAGTACCGGATGGTGTTGCGATACCACAAGGCTTTTATCGGTCTCTGGAAGAGATAAACGGTCAGATGGTCCCGGCTTATAAATCATTGTATGGTGATTTTACACTGGTCTATTTGTATCGCCAGTCGGCAGATGATGGATATTATTATCTGGATCCCCTGACAAACGAATATCTGCCTTACCTTGTTTTAAATGTTCCGGCTCAGTCGTTTACGGTTTTACAAGCGGATGATTCAGTCGTTATCCCGGATGGATGGGTATCAGGAAGCCTTACGATTGATGGTCAATTGCTGCCTGTATGGAAAAACGAGGCTGAAATGCCGAATATCTATCTGGTTTATTTGATGAATGCCAAAGGAGATCACGCTCTTTATTGCTATGACTCGGCTAATCAGCTTCTTTTGCCTTATGAATTGCTGTTGATCAATGAGTCGCCTTTGCCAACTGAGTCCGATGAAACAGAACCAACATTAACACCGATGCCCACTCAATTGGCATCCAGTCGCAATCAACCCAATCCCTGGAC
>JAGPFK010000068.1 GCA_018056585.1 Clostridia bacterium
ATTCGCAGATATAAATGCCCCTTTCTCCTGTTGAAGGGATGGTGCCCGTTCCTGTAATATAACAACGGCCATCTTCGTCGAAAAACAAGGAAGCGTCGATGCCCGTGATGTCGTTGAGCCAATAAGGATCCGACCAGGGTCCTGCCGGATTTTCCGCTTTAATGAGATAGTTCCCAGCGTCACAAAAATTTGCATTGATGATATAAAAGACCCCGTTATGATAGCGAATGGTCGGCGCCATCAGGCCGCCGGTTAAGGAATTGGCTTTCAAATAAACCTGCGAAGGACGATCCAGGGCATGACCGATTTGACGCCAATGAACCAAATCTCTGCTGTGAAAAATCGGCAGTCCCGGAAACAACTCAAACGATGAGTTGACAAGATAAAAATCAGCGCCGACCCGGCAGATGGATGGATCCGGATAAAATCCGCTTAAAATCGGATTGGTTAATCTTCGTTCTGAGAGCTGGTTCATCATATCTACCTCTCTTTAGCTGTGATGGCTCATTATCGCAGTGTCGATTCCCGAACGATCAGTTCCGTATCCAGGATCAGGTTCTGATTCGTGCCTTTCAACTGATTGATCTGATCAATCAGCATATTGCAGGCATATGACCCAATCTCAAATCTTGGCTGATTCATGGTCGAAATAGACGGATCGCACATCAGAGAAATCTCTGTATTATCAAATCCAATGACACCTAATTCATCTGGGACTTTAATTTTCAAACGCTTGGCGGCTTTGATGACTGCCGCAGCCAGAACATCTGATACTGCAAAGACAGCATCTGGCCTGTCCGGCTGTGAGAGAAGGTTTTCTGCCACAGACAATGCCAGAGAATAACTGATGTCCTGAACAGAAACGACCCACTTTTGCTCATAAGACAGATTGATTTCTTTGAGCGCTTCCTGATATCCTTTCAGCCTTTCACGTGCATAGCGGAATGAAAGGCGCGCGTTCAACATGGCTATTTTTCGATAGCCGACCGAATATAAATGTATCACCGCTATTTTTGCAGCAGCCGAGTTATTAATCGCAACATACGGGCTGTGAAGGTCATCATGATACTCACAACACTGAATCAAAGGAAAAGATCCGACAATTGGAAGATACTCTTTATATTTTACAGAAGCATCCAGAACAGCTGCGCCACTGATTGTTTTTTTTCTGAGGCTATCAAGATAGAGATCCATACGCATTTTATTGGATATTGATTGGCAGAGCAAGGTCTCATAATTTCTGTTCATGGCTGTATACTGAAAGCCATTGATAATTTCATTGTAAAAAGGATTGGACAAACTTGGGATAACCATCAGCAATACATTTTTCTCGCTGGCTTTGCTGCCAATTTTGCCGCCAGGATAACGGTAATCCAGTTTTTTTATGGCTGCTTCTATGCGACGAGCTTTCTCTTCTGAAACATGCCCTTTTTGATTCAGGGCACGCGAAACCGTGGCAATGGATACATGTGCCTCTTTGGCAACATCTGCTAACGTAATGTTTTTCATGTAATTACATTTTTCCTCTCATTTCTTTACATTTCCATTATATTGAAAACAACAAATCAATTCAATATAACCAACATATTATTGTTTATAAAAACACATTTATATCGTCAACATTTCGAATAAAAGAAATGAAAGCCGCAAAACATTTGTAATTACTGAAAATTACTCATCTGTAATTACAGAAAATGGTTGACACATTTTACATTGCTTTATATAATGAAAAATAAGAAACGATTCGCCGCAACACAACATCATAAAATATCTCTGTTCAGCCCGAAAGTGAACCAACAAGCCCGCTCTGCGCATTTCATTCATCTATTCAATAAAAAAATGGAGGCATGAAAATGAAAAGGTTTTTGATCGTTTTGTTGTCAGTATCCATGTTGCTGGCCATAACCGTCGGTTGCCAATCTGAAACGGCGCCCACGACAACCGCCACAACCGAAAGCAAACAAACATCGACCGCTTCGGAAACAACAAAAGCTCCTGCTCCATCAGGCGAAGAAGCTGTCGAACAGATCGTGATGGTCTATCAGCTTATGAGATCTATTCCACCGGATAATGAACTGGTCCAGAATGAAATCAATGCTTATATCAAAGATCTGATTCATGTGAGCATCGAACTGGTCCCCATTTCAATGGGGGATTATACGCAGCAGGTCACTTTGATGATAACCTCCAAAGAAGATATGGATCTGATGTGCACGATGCCAGGCGGTCCCCTTCAGTTTTCCAACATGACAGCGCAAAATCAATTGCTGGATATTACAGATTTGCTTAATGAATATGGGCAGGGCATTATTGAGTCCATTGAAAATGTCAATCCGAAATATTTAGATGCCACAAAAATTAAAGGCCGCTATTATGCTGTTCCTTCAAATTATAACAAAGTAACCAACATGTACGTGTCCATTCGGAAAGATGTGTTAGCGGAACAGAACCTCGACCTGAAAGCCGTCAAAAATATGGCTGATTTAGAAGCGATTTTGGAAACTCTTCGCGAAAACTATGATATTCCGCCTCTAGCCTATGCGAAAGCGGGCAGTACCTTGCTTGTATTTACGAATGGGATCCTTAATTTTGATCATTTTGAAGAAACCATTCCTATTGACACGCTTGGCGATGGAGATTTTAAGTATGGCATCATCAAGAATAACGACAATTACGACATCATCAATTTTTATGAAACAGATGATTATAAAAAGATCGTTGAAAAAGCACATGAATGGTATACAAAAGGATATATTTATCCGGACGCTGCAACTGCTGAGGAATCATCGTCTGATATCGTCAGAGCCAATGGGGCCCTCGGTAACATTGTAGCAAGCGAGCGCGGTGTTGAACAACTGGAAAACAATCGTTGCGGCCATGAAATGGAGGTCACACAGATTGGCACCGGATTGGTTGCCACAAACAATTTACAGAAATTCACCTGGGCTTTGCCTGTAACCTGTAAAAAACCTGAAGCCGCTATGAAATTTCTTAACCTAACCTACACAGATGAACACGTCATCAATCTTCTGAATTTTGGAATCGAAGGTGTTCATTATGTTGTGACAGAAGATGGCACCATCGATTTTCCCGAAGGTGTGACAGCAGAAACAACACGCTACGGTGTTTTTATGGACTTTTTGTTCGGTAATCAATTTTTGGCAAAGGTCTGGAAAGGCAATCCACCGAACCTGCGCGAATTGTCGCTTGAGGACAACCGGAACGCAGAGGTAACAAATACGGCAGGTTTTGTTGTCGTAAGCACTGAAATGCAAGACCAGCTGGCAGCCGTTACAAATGTTCTTCAGCAATATAGGCCGTTCCTCGAAAGCGGCACCTCGGATCCGACGACGGCCTTGCCTGAAATGCAAAATGCCCTCCAGGCAGCCGGTTTTCAGGAGATTCTTGACGAAGTACAACGTCAGTTGAATGATTGGCTCTCGAATCAATAAGAATGAGAGGGAGCCGGCGAGAAATCGTCCGGTTCCCCCCTATATCAAGGCAAAGCGTGTGGTTCATATGAAACAAAAAAAGTTAAGCCATCATCCTGGTCAACCTTTAACAAAAGCCCGATGGTTCTGCGCATTGGATCTCATGGTTTTACCTGGGCTGATTTACCTCTTCATCAATAATTACCTGCCCATGGCCGGACTGTTTATCGCTTTTAAGCGAATTGATTATAGTGTAGGTATTTTTCGGAGTCCTTGGGTCGGATTCAGGAATTTCCGTTTTCTCTTTGCAACCCGTGATGCCTACATCATCACGCGAAATACAATCCTATATAACCTCGTTTTCATTCTCCTCAGCACCTTGTTCGGCGTCGCCGTGGGCATTATGCTCAGTGAAGTCAAAAAACAATCCATGACTAAATTTTATCAGACATCTATTTTATTACCTCAACTCATTTCGATCATCATTGTTGCCAACATCGTTTTCGCTTATTTATCCAATGCAACCGGCTTAATTAACAAATCCATTCTACCGCGTCTGGGTCAAAAACCAATTAACTTTTATGCAGAGCCCAAGTATTGGCCTTTTATCTTGCCTGCTGTCTATGTCTGGAAAAATCTGGGATATGCCGCCGTTATCTACTATGCTTCAATTCTGGGCATCGATCGTGAATTGTATGAGGCTGCTCTGGTCGATGGCGCGTCAAAATTCAATCAGATTGTTCATATTACCATCCCTTTAGTGACACCAACAATCATCACGCTGGTTCTGATTCACGTTGGCCGCATCTTTTATTCTGATTTTGGCTTGTTTTATCAGGTTCCGATGAATTCAGGCGCTTTATTTGAGGTCACGAATGTCATTGATACTTATGTCTATCGAGGCCTCATGCAATTCAATAATATTGCCATGGCATCGGCGGCGGGAGCTTATCAGTCTATTGTCGGTTTTATTACGGTCCTTCTGGCCAACTGGGCCGTTCGCCGCATCAATCCGGAAAGCGCTTTGTTCTGAAGGAGGCAATGCTCATGGCTAAGTCACGCAAGCCGTTCTGGGGACAATTTTTTCTGCATTTGCTCTTAATGTGCTTTGCTCTTGCGGCCATCCTGCCTTTCCTTTTACTGATCATTGCCTCGTTTACCAGTGAAAAAGAACTGATGGTCCATGGTTACACTTATTTTCCAAAGCAATTCAGCCTGGATGCCTATCGCTACCTTTTTGTAACAAACCTGGCTCAAATTGCCAGAGCCTATGGCATTACCGTTTTTGTAACCATCGTTGGCACGACTTTGAGCCTGATGATCGGACCGATGCTGGCCTATTGTCTGTCAAGGCGAGATTACAAGAAAAGGCGCATTCTGACATTTATCGTCTTTTTTACCATGCTTTTCAACGGTGGTCTTGTTCCGCAGTATATGATGTGGACCCAAATATTTCATATCAAAAATACGCTTTTCGCGTTGATTTTTCCGAATCTGCTTTTCAACGGTTTTTATATCCTCATTATGAAAAGCTACTTTACCCTTAATATTCATCCTGCACTGATTGAAGCGGCAAAAATCGACGGTGCCGGAGAATTCAGGATTTATCGAAAAATCGTGATGCCTCTTTCCTTGCCTATTCTCGCCACCATTGGACTGATGGTAGGGATTTCATACTGGAATGACTGGATGAACGGTCTCTATTATTTAACGGATCCAAAATTGTTCAGTCTTCAGAACTTATTGAATCGAATTCACAACAACATCCGCTTTATGGTTGAAATAGGAAATGTTGCCGGCCTGACGATGGAGTTTCCCCCGATTTCCATCCGGATGGCCATGGCCGTTATCGGCTCACTACCAATTATGATGCTTTATCCGTTTTTTCAGCGATATTTTGTTAAAGGAATTGCCCTGGGCGGGGTCAAAGGTTGATGAAAGGGACGGTTTGATATGCCAACCATTGAAGATGTGGCAGACTTGGCCGGGGTCTCCATTGCAACGGTGTCAAGGGTCCTGAACAACAGTTATATTGTGTCGCAGGATAAAAAAGATAAAGTGTTATCTGCCGTCAAAACTCTAAATTATCAGGCTCCCACTAAAAGGCAATCACCAAAAGCCGTTAAGGAAAGATTGATTCTGGCTGTCGGACCAGGCGGTTCCTCATTTCCGGAAGACATTCAGGCTGGTCTGAAAGATGAAGCGGCAGAACAAGATTATGACCTTGTTTTTTATTACTCTAAAGATCTATCAGAACTCTTGTCGATGAAAATCATTTCAAATGGCGTTTGCAGCGGGATTATTTTATCCAACATGATCTCTAGTTGTGCTGATTTGAACCAGCTCGGTACGTTTGTTCCTTTTATACAATGTGGCGAATTTATTCATAAACCCCATACTTATGCCGTATCCATCAATGAGGTCAAGGCGTCCTTTGAAATTGTAAACCATTTTCTTAGCCTTGGCCGGAGAAAAATTGCTTTTGTCGCGCCTGTTCTAGCCGGCAAAACACATTATTTTATCCATGAAAGAGAAAAAGGATATCGATTGGCGCTTGCTGAAGCTGGTCTTCAATTTGATCGTCACCTAAAATTCGAGGGTGAATTTTCAATCGAGAGCGGCATAGGCGTTGGGAATGAGATTTTAAAACAAAATGACCGGCCGGATGCTGTCTTTTGCGCGACGGATCAGCTGGCATTCGGATGTATGCTAGCCTTTTCAGAGGCTGATATAAAAATACCGGATGACATTGCTATAGCAGGGTTTGATGATGCTGATATTTCAAATCTTTGCCGTCCGCCTTTAACAACTGTTGAGCAACCTTTTTATGAAATAGGAAGAGCTTGTGTGCAAATGCTTTCGTCTTTAATTTGCGGTCAATATAATCCGGATATCGGAAGACACATGATCATCGATCATAAATTGAAATTCAGAGCGTCTACTGTTGGATCTGACGGTAAGACATAATAAGAACCGAGACCATTCTGAAAATGTATTATTATTTTCTGTAATTTTCTTGACTTTATTTTCAGTCAAATTTATAATAACAAATAAAGCAATTCATATTTTTAAAGGAGGAACCAATTGATGGCTATGCAAACGAAAAAACCACGTCGTGGCGTTTCCCTCTACAGTTACGCAGGTGAATACGGCGTAACCATGACATTGGAAGATATGCTCGCTGATATGAGTGACATGGGAGCAGAAGGGCTGGAAATTCTGTCTAACTCACATATTGACGGGTATCCTGAGCCCAGTGATGCCTGGTTTGATCACTGGTTTCAGCTCATGGAAAAGTATCACATCAAGCCAGTCGAATACGGCCATTGGGTCGACTCAAGATTGTATCCCGGTCGTGAACTGAGCACAAAAGAATCCTATGACATGCTGCTACGTGATATAAAGCTGGCACATAAGCTTGGTTTTACAGTCATGCGCACGAAACTCGGTGTAATCGATGAGACGTTGACGCCTGTAAAGAACTGGCGTGAATTTATTAAAATGGCCCTGCCTGATGCTGAAAAATATAACGTAAGGATGTGTCCGGAAATCCATTATCCAACTCTCTTAAAATCAAAGATGGTGGATGATTATATTGAGTTTATTCAGAGAGAAAACACAAAATACTTTGGCTTAAACATTGACTTTGGCGTTTTTCAGACCAATCCCATGCCCATGTGGGAAGGCCAGGATCTATCCGGTGCCCAATTCAGCAAGCCTGAAGACATCATACCGCTGCTTCCGTATGTCTATGCCTGCCATGCCAAATTCTATAATATGAACGAGGATTTTGTCGAAACAACAACCC
>JAGPFK010000069.1 GCA_018056585.1 Clostridia bacterium
TCTCACAGAACCGGACTTGATAGTCTCCCATCATCCGGCTCTTCTTAACCAGCCGTCGGGCGTATGCCCATTTCCCAGTGGGTGAAGAGATTGGGCCTGGTTGCTGCAACCTTCCCAAGCCAGTTTAGCGCAGCGACAAGCCGCCGTTTAAACCGCTTGTATTTCCTCATCACCCATCTGGCAAGACTGAGATTCACATCCGATAGAACCTTGTAGACCTCACTGGCAGTGAACTTGCTAAAGTAATTTACCCAACCTCTGATGATGGGGTTCACCTGCTCTGCCAGTTCCTCTATGGTCAGTTGTGTCAACCGCCGCAGCCGCTTGATCTTTTCTTGAAGACTTTTTTCGGCGCTTTTGCTGACAGCCGGGGTAAATCCACAGAAGTATTGACCTTTCTTTGTTCGGACCATCCTTCTGCGAAAGGTGTACCCTAGAAAATCAAAACTTGTGTGTTCGTGATTTTCTCTTCTGTTGTCATCTTTGCAGTATACAATCCGGGTTTTTGTGGGGTGTAGCTCCAGTTTGCATCCACTCAATCTGTTCTTTAGCCGTTTCAGTATGATTTCGGCTTCTTCCTTGCTGTTGCAGTGAATGACTCCATCGTCAGCATATCGAACCCATGGGTTCCGCGGCAATCTTGTTTCCATCCAGCAGTCGAACGCATAGTGCATAAAAAGATTGGCCAGAATGGCACTGATGACTCCACCCTGAGGGGTTCCAGCCGTTCTTTCCACCCTTTGTCCATCCGGCAGCACCATCGGCGCCTTCAGAAAACGTTCGATGTAGAGGACCACCCACCGTTTCTCCGCATGCTTTCTGACCACTTGCATCAGCAGCTCATGGTCTATGTTGTCAAATAAGCCTTTGATGTCGAACTCGATCAGCCAGTCATACTTCCAGCATCTTTCGCGGGTCACGGCTACTGCTTCCACGGCTGATTTGCCTGGCCGGTAGCCATATGAATTCTCGTAAAAGATCGGCTCCACAGTCGGCGCCAGATTTTGGTATACTACCATCTGGGCGACCCTGTCATTGATTGTCGGTATGCCTAATAGTCTTTCGCCTTCTCCACTTTTCTTCGGAATGCTCACACCTCTGACTGCCTGCGGGAAGTAACTCCCTGAGGACATTCGGTTCCATAGTTTGTACAGATTGTTCTTGAGGTCTTTTTCGTATTCCTCAAAATCAACTCCGTCAATGCCGGGGGCACCTCGATTGGCTTTCACCTTTTTATAGGCTCCCAGCACCTCTTGTTGTGAAATCTCAAACGGTTTTTCCTGTCTCATAAACTCCTCCCTTTCCGGTTGATTTCGATCCAGGGTTGATTAAGTGAGCCCCTTCGCTCCACGGCCATTACGCCGCTTCTTCACTACTACGAGCTCATCCGCCCCTGTGCGCGACTTCGATACTTGCATCCTTGCGTTTGTGCGCTTGGATTCTTCTCTTGCCATTCGCGCTACAGGTTCTCCTGTTCCTTTTCGAAGCCTGTATCACAGTCCTACAATCTATGCACCGGCCGCCGTCTGATCAGTAAGCAGACTCCCTTCAGACTTATCCCAGCATTTCCCTCCTACACTGGTTTTGACGAGCACAGTTCCTGTTATCGATGCTTTACGACTGTTCACTTTCGTTTAGCTCCGTGATACGCACCTGACTGCTTTTGCAGCCTTTTCCCAATGCGTTCAGCACCAAAGACATGGATCTTCAGCACCCATGGGCGGTTTGAGGCCTGTATCTGCATACCGACCTCGGAAGACCTTCTTCCATCTTCGAAAAAGCTTGTTTTCGGACGCCTCCTTTCTTTCTTATCCGTCCTACTTTTCCAGGACACACAAGGGATCCAGGTTGAAGCTTACAGCCCGTTGATGAGAGGCCACGTGACGGATGAACCTGTATTGGTCGATCTTTCCAAAAAATACAATAAAACACCCGCTCAAATCGTTCTGCGCTGGGATCTGCAGAGTAAAGTAGTCTGCATTCCCAAATCTGTGCATGCCCATCGAATAAAGGAAAACGCCGATATTTTTGATTTTGTTATATCCGATGATGACATGAAAACCATCGACAGCCTCAACCGCAACAAACGTTTTCTTCCGGATCCGGATGAAATGGATTTTTGTTGAATCTTGATCGTCTTCTTCAGATCTGTTTCAATGATGGCTTTGACAATTGAACCGACTCTTTTGGCATTTTAACAGCGTTTCTTTGTGACAGACAGGCAGAGCCGCCTCGGTTACCGAAGCGGCTCTTATCGTTTTTTTGTTACTGATCAAATTATAATTTTAAGCTTTTTTCCAGACATCATAGGCTGCCTGGTAAATCTCCATATACTCTTTGATGCCCATTCGATCAAGATCATTCAGATAATTGTCAAAATTGGCTTCAATATCCAAATCACCCGTGATGAACCGCGCCATGGACTGTACAACATAAGCATTGACATCGGCGCCGATCGAAGCAATTTTCTTCTGATCTTCCGCTGAAAAATAAAGTCTCGGCAAAGGCTGTTTCCAGTAAGGCACCAGGTTCTTATCCACTTGCTCATTGATGTAGTCATTCAGCGGATTCCATACAACCGGCAGTGTATAGGCGCCGATACCAGGTGTTCTTGATCCGGAGTTCGGTGTGAGTTTCTTGGCTCGATATTCTTCAAAATTACTGAATCCTTCCGGGATTATCAACTTGCATTGCGTTTTTTCTGGATTCGTGTACACATAATCTTCACCTTCAATGCCGCGCATGAGGACGAGAGCCCCCTCACTTGAATAGAGCCAATCGACCATGCGAAGGGCGGCTACAGATTTTTCTTCGTCGCAGTTCTTTGTGATGGCAAAGGCGCCAGGGCGAACCGGGTTGAGCTTTAGCCATTCCCTGGTTCCTTCGGGAGTCAAAAGAGGCGGCAAGGCAATATAATGCTCATTTTGATCTTCTGGAACGACAAGGAAGGGTCCTGGATTAACAAATCCGCCGAGGATCTGCACGTCCTGCTTGCCTTTAGCCTTGAGTTGTTCATTGGTCTGAGAAAAGGATTCGGGATCCAATAATCCTTCTGTATAGAGCTTATTCATATACAGCAGAAAATCCTTGAAGATGGGCTGATTCGGTGCAAACACAAGTTTATCATTTTTATTTGCAATATACGTTTCAGGATCGACCGTCAGTCCCCAGTAGGATAACATCAGACGCAGGTCGAGCGGATCATTTAAATCTTTAAATGACAATGGGATCTCATCGTCAGGATCTCCGTTTTTATTGGGATCCCCATCTTTAAAGGCCTTAAGGACCGTGTAAAATTCATTAAGTGTTGACGGGATCTCCAGTTCCAGTTCATCACACCATACTTTATTAAACCAGAGTTTTTCTGTCAAATCGCGCGGCATGTCATTCACAAAGGGCAAGGTATAGAT
Source organism: Clostridia bacterium (assembly GCA_018056585.1). Taxonomy (GTDB): domain Bacteria; phylum Bacillota; class Clostridia; order Saccharofermentanales; family UBA5734; genus JAAYBY01. The sequence continues at coordinate 3,411 of JAGPFK010000069.1, forward strand.
ATGTCCGTCTGGGGTGGTTATATCTTTTCGGACTGTTGGCTGTTTTTCGATCAATGCCTTGAAATTGACAGAATACTTATCAATTAATTCCTCCAAGGGAAGCAAGTATCCTTGGGGTCCATAAGTCATCTCGTCATTAGCGGTCAAGACACAGCCAAAGAAAATATCAGGCAGATTATCGCCGGCAAAAGCCAAGTTTTTCCGCTCTTCCCAATTTTCAGCCGGAACCGTGATAAATTTGAGCTTAATGTTTGATCGTTCCTGAAGGACTTTAAAAAATTTGAGGTCTTCCCACTCACCTTGTGTTGGGGCGCGTGCGCCCATTAATGTGAGGGTAATAGGCTCATAGACAACAGGGAACTGACTTTCCAGATTGATATTTGCCAGCTTGTCTTTTCCCGTTGTGGCGGTCGTTGCTGTTGAAGTGGTTGCGCCGGTTGTCGATCCCTGTGTTTCAGTTGTTGTACTTTTACCATTGCAACTGGTAATGGCAGCTATCAACAGAATAAGACATGTCATAATGGCAATTGCTTTTCTAACACTCATAAAAAATACCCTCCTTTAAATTTTTTAGAAATCTGATGATTTTTATCTTCTTCGGTTTGAACGGCCTGACTGCCTGATTTGTATGAGAAAATCATTATTAGCCCTTAATGGAACCAATCATGACACCCTTGACAAAATAGCGCTGAAGGAATGGATAAAGGATCAGCATGGGCACTGAAGCAACAATAATCAAAGCATATTTAATAATTTCTGACACACGTTGCAATTGATCGGCCTCAATCAGATCTGTCACCATTTCTGACATTTGTGACTGGATTAAAATTTCTCTCAAGATCAATTGTAAAGGATACAATTTGCTGTCATCCAGATAAAGCAAGGCTGTAAAATATTCATTCCAGATGCCGACAGCATAATAAAGAGCAATGACGGCTATAATAGCCTGAGAAAGAGGAACAACAATACTAAAAAAGAAACGTGTGTTGCCACAGCCATCAATCTCGGCCGCTTCGAGTAATTCATCGGGAATGGTTGTGCTGAAAAAGGTCCGGGCAATGATGACATTGGTCATACTGACAGCCGAAGGCAAGATGATTGCCCAGATGGTATTGAGCATGTTCAGGTTTTTGATGAGTAAATAAGTTGGGATCATGCCGCCGCTAAAGAACATTGTAAAAACCATAAATGCGGTCAGAACACCGCGGCCGACCAGATCACGCCGCGACAAAGCATATGCGCTGGTCAGTGTAAGCGACAGACTGATGAAGGTCCCCAGCGTTGTATACATGATTGAATTACGGTAGCCTTTCCAGATTCTATGATCACGAAACACGCGCTGATATCCTTCCAAAGTAAAGCCTTTTGGAAACAGCCAGACCTTCCCTTGATAAATCGCCTCCGGCTCAGAAAATGATGCACTGAGAACAAAAACGAGTGTATAGAGGATAGAAAGACAAACCAGAGTAAGAAAAATGTAAACAAAGATATAAAAGAGCAGATCTGACAGTGATTTTTGTTTGAGTTTTCTTAATTTAATTCTGGCCACAGCGGATCCCCCCTCACCAAAGGCTTGTTTCACTAAGCCGGCGAGAAATAGCATTAACCGTGATGATAATGGCAAAATTAATGACAGAATTAAATAGATCAACCGCTGTTGCAAAACTAAAATCAGCATTGATCAGGCCAATTTGATAGACATATGTTGAGATAACCTGACTAACACTCATATTAAGTGGTGTCTGCATCAAAAAAACTTTTTGAAAACCAACATTCATGATGCTTCCTGAACGCAAAATTAATAGGATGATGATCGTCGGCAAAATGCCTGGAATTTCAATGTGCCAGATTCTTTGTATTCGATTCGCTCCATCAATGATAGCTGCTTCATGCAACTCAGGACTAATGCCTGATAAAGCAGCGATATAAATAATGGATGACCAGCCCATATTTTGCCAGATGTCTGAAAGAACATAGATGGTCCGAAACCAGCGGGCCGATCCCATAAAATCGATCGCTTCACCCCCCAACGCACGAATCGCAATATTCACAAGTCCATTACGCAAAGCCAGAAACGCAAAAAGCATACTGACAACAACGACAACGGAAATGAAGTGAGGTGCGTATGTCACCGTTTGAACAAATCGTTTAAATTTTTCATTTCCCACTTGATTAAGCATCAAAGCAAGCAGGATGGGCGGCCAGAATCCAAAAAACAGCGTATAGAAACTGAGAGCTATTGTGTTGATGAGAACGGCTTTGAATTGAAAAGAATTAAAGAATCGACGAAAATGCTCAAATCCGACCCATGGGCTTCCCCAAATGCCGTGTGTGGCAATAAAGTCTTTAAAGGCAATCTGAATACCATACATTGGGCCATAACGGAAAATTAGAAAGTACAAAACAGTTGGCAGTAAAAATATATATAAATCGTAATTTTTTTTAATTGCCTGCCATTTACTTTTCCGCTTTATCCCGCTGCCAAGTCTCCCAACCGTCTCGGTATTCGTAACAATTCCTTTTTTCATCGGGTTATTGCTCCTCCCAGCGGCCTCTGGATAACTGTGCAAATAAACAAAATATGGTTTGCAAACTCTGAATTGTTTATCTATATAGATTATATTGGATGTAGGATGTTTGAACAAGAGAGTAAAATATGCACAATCTTGTCTTTTTCTACAGCCCTTCGGTTGTGCAGAATAAAACAAGTCGGCTTGTTTATGACAATTTACACAAACCGTTCGCTGCCTTACACTAATAATATGTCTATTCAGTCAGGAGGTTACCGATGGTTAATAAACATATGGGTCGTTTATCGATCAGTCCGGATGGACACTGGTTTCGGACTCAAAAAGGCAAGCCGTTTTTTTGGATGGGTGATACCGGCTGGCTTATGCTGATCCGGCTCGATCTGTACCAAATCGAAGCCTATTTAAAAAACGGGCCAGCCAGGGTTTTAATGTCATCCAGGTTATGATCATTCATCGATTGGGGGAGCCCACTATTGAAGGATATGAGGCTGTACCTTCCGGCCAGTTCGGGCTTTTGGGACAAGATGAGCGCTTCTGGAACAAATTGGATCGCGCCCTGGATTTGGCCGGTCGTCTTGGTTTGATCCTTGCTCTCGTTCCAGTATGGGGCTCAAATGTGAAAAACAACAGGATCAGTCTTGAGGAAGCCGCACAATATGGAAAGTTTCTGGGCCAGCGCTATGCATCTGTTCCAAATATTGTCTGGCTCAACGGCGGGGATGTCAGAGGGGATGAGAATAAACAAATCTGGCAGACGTTGGGGCTTTCTATCAAGGAAAATGATCCGGACCACCTGATGACGTTTCATCCAGTCGGCCAGACTGATTCTTCTTTCTGGTTTCATCATGAACCATGGCTCGATTTAAATCTGTTCCAATCTGGTCATAGAAGATACGGGCAATTAGAAGCAGAAGGAGACTACACATATTCAAACGGTCTTGAGGAAGATAACTGGCGCTTTGTAATGAGAGATTTTAATCTCGTCCCGCCTAAGCCGACACTTGATGGAGAGCCAAGTTATGAGGCCATTTTTCAAGGACTACTCAATCCAAATGAACCGCTCTGGCAAGATCGGGATTGCCGGCGATATGCCTGGTGGTCTGTGCTGGCAGGCGCCGCCGGACACACGTATGGCCATAATGCCATTATGCAAATGAATGATTCAGCCCATCCGCCGGCTTACGGTTGTAAAACATACTGGGCCGATGCACTCAATGCACCGGGCGCATCACAAATGTCCGCGCTGTGCCGCCTGATCC
>JAGPFK010000070.1 GCA_018056585.1 Clostridia bacterium
CTTATTATCCGGACGCCAAGGCCATCAAAGAGGGTGTTTTGACAGGTCTTTTAGAGTGGGAGCGCCCCAATCCGAACACAAAAATGATCCATCCGGATTACAAAGAGGCGGTCGCTTTGCGATTCGCGCGTCCCGGACCATTTGGCCTCTTGACCGAACTGATTCTTGTTGACCGATGCGGTCATCTGACCGAAGGATCACGCTCGAATCTCTTTTTTATTGAGGGGCATCGCGTTATTTCAGCACCGGATGAGAAAATTTTGTTGGGTATTACGCGTCGTTATGTCGAAAAAGCGATCAATGAGGTCGGTCTTGAGCTGACCTTCGAGCTGCTGACCCTTGATGATGTGCGCGCACGCGGCATCCAAACCGCTTTTTTATCCGGTTCACCCATCGATCTTTTGCCAATCCGGGCGATTGAAGACGATCAGATGACATCAGCTGGCGATCCGGTCTTCTGGCGGCTCTACGATGCTTATCTACACATTGTTCAGAATTACATCAAAGAGCATCAATCCAACCGAAAACACATCCTGAACGATTCATCAGAACAGGATGTTTTGACTGTAAAATAAACAAGGAGGTTATTCATATGAATGAAGAACGTGGCAATGTATCGGTGACAACCGAAAATATTTTCCCCATCATTCGGAAATGGCTGTATTCCGACCGTGATATTTTTCTTCGTGAACTTGTCTCAAATGCGGCGGATGCCTGTGCCAAGCTTCAGCGCCTGGCTGCCATCGGGGAAATAGAGTTACCGGAAGACGAAGAGCTTAAAATCGAGGTTGTTTTCGATCGAAAAGCAAAAACGTTGATTGTTCAGGATAATGGCATCGGAATGACGGCTGATGAGGTCAAAAAATATATCAATCAGATTGCCTTTTCCAGCGTGATGGATTTTGTTGAGAAGTACAAGGATAAAGGAGTGGAAAGCGAAGGCATCATCGGCCATTTTGGTCTCGGCTTTTACTCGGCCTTTATGGTGTCTGATAAGGTCCGCATTGATACGTTATCTTTTCAGCCGGGCGCCGAAGCAGTCAGTTGGGAAAGCGAAGACGGCTTGAGCTATGTCCTTGGTCCTTCAGACTATCAAACACGCGGTACACGTGTCACATTAACACTTTCAGACGAAGGTATGGAATTGCTCAGCGGCCAGAAGGTTCGGGAAATCCTGGACAAATATTGCAGCTTTATGCCTATACCCATTTATTTTATCGATGTGGAAGCCGAAGAGGAGCGTAAAAAACAAACTGAAGAAGAAAAAAAGCGCCGTGCCGAAGAGAAAGCCAAAAAGGCTGAGGAAGCAGCCAAAAAAGGCGAGATTCTTCCGGAAGAGGAAGAGGAAGACATTTCGATCAAACCCCAGCCCATCAATGATGTCTCGCCTCTCTGGCTGAAAAAACCATCTGAGTGTACCGACGAAGAATATAAAGAATTTTATCATAAAACATTTCACGATTACCGTGATCCGCTTTTCTGGATTCACCTCAATATGGATTACCCTTTTAACTTAAAAGGGATACTGTATTTTCCACCGATGGACAACATCTATGAGTCACTGGACGGTCGTATTAAAATTTATTACAATCAGGTGTTTGTAGCAGATAATGTGAAGGAAATCATTCCTGAGTTTCTTTTCCTTCTTAAAGGTGTGCTTGATTGTCCGGATCTGCCGCTTAATGTTTCGCGTAGTTTTCTTCAAAATGATGCTTATGTCAATAAATTGTCATCACACATTGTTCGCAAGGTTGCGGACAAACTCAATCAGCTGTTTAAAAACCAGCGCGAAGATTATGAGAAATACTGGAAGGATATCAGTGTTTTTATCAAATATGGCATGATGCAGGATGAAAAGTTCTATGACCGCGTGAAGGATATCGTTTTGTTCAAGACCGTTGATCATACCTACAAGACACTGAATGAACTTGGAGATACCATTCTTTATACACCAGATCCGAACCAACAGATTGCTTATGTTCAGATGGCCAAAGCCCGAGGCTTAACGGTTGTGATAATGGATCATGAAATTGACAACCATTTTATGTCATTCCTTGAGTTTAAGAATCCGGGTAAGCGATTCAAACGTGTTGACGCGGAATTAGGCGGAGAAGACACAGAAAGCATTCATCAGGAGCGATTGACGGAGTTGTTCCGAAAGGTAAGCGGAGATGATCAGCTAAAAGTTAAAGTTCAGTCACTGGGTGAACAAGCCTTGCCGGCCATGCTTGTTGAGTCTGAGGAGTCCCGGCGTATGCAGGAAATGAGAAAACAATTTGAACGCATGGGTGGACAGAACAATATCGATTTTGATGCCATGTTTCCCATCGAGATTACATTGATTATCAACGATGATCATCCGCTCATCAGCCGCTTGTCTGCTCTAGCCGATCTTTCTGGTAAAGAAGAAACAGCCAGAATCATGGCACAGCAGATCTACGATTTGGCTCGATTGGGTCATGGTTCCCTGACCGCTGATGATATGGCGGCCTTCCTGAAAAGAAGCACGGATGTACTGGATCTGTTGACGGCTCCCTCTGATAGCAGTCAAAGCTAATCAGAGCAGCTGAATAAAAGGGGAGAGGATGAAGCTATGAAAGAGCAAAACAAAGTCAGGCGCGTCTATACGCGCAAAAAAGAAGGCTGTGACGTTGAAGCCCAAAATCTTTTACGAGATTTAAAAGGGTATCTTGGCATTCAGAATGTTCAGGCCGCCCGTATCTATCAGCGCTATGATGTGAGCGGTTTGACTGATCAACAGTATCTGCAGGCCAGAACCGTCGTTTTCGCAGAGCCCCCTGTTGATGATATCTATGATGAAATATGCGATTTCGAAAATCCAGACTATTTGCTGCCGGTCGAGCCGATGCCGGGCCAGTATGATCAGCGGGCCGACTCGGCCGCCCAATGTCTGCAGGTTCTGACCTGCGGCGAACGGCCACTTTGCAGAACAGCCAAGATTTTCGCTTTTGATGGTTCATTCTCTCTGGAAGAAAAAGAAAAAATAAAAAAATGGCTGATCAATCCCCTTGAGTCACGCCTTGCTGCCCTTGAAAAACCAGCAAGCCTTATAGAAGAGCCGGAGCAACCTGCCGACATTCAAAAGGCAGATGGCTTTTGCCGGTTTACAGATTTGGAAATCGAGCAATTCCTGACCGATGGGAATTTTGTGATGACGAAGGACGATCTTTTGTTTGTTCAGGATTATTTCAAAAAAGAGGGACGCGACCCGACGTGGACAGAACTAAAAGTTCTTGATACGTATTGGTCTGATCACTGCCGTCATACAACTTTTTTAACACACATCCGTGAGGTCACCTTCCCGGAGGCTGAACCCCTGGGACGCATACTCAAGCAGGACTGGCAAGATTATCTGTTATGGCGTGAAAAAGTTCATGGTGATCAGTTGCCTGAAAAACCCCCATGTCTGATGGATCTGGCAACCTTAGCCATGAAAGCATTGCGTCAATCAGGCGACCTTGATGATCTTGATGATTCGCCAGAAACCAACGCGTCCGGCATTCGTGTCACCATTCCAGTGGATGGGGAACCGACAGAATACCTCATTCTTTTCAAAAATGAAACGCACAATCATCCGACTGAAATGGAGCCTTTTGGCGGTGCATCCACTTGTATCGGGGGCGCGATTCGGGATCCGCTTTCCGGCCGTGCATACGTTTATCAGGCGATGCGGATCACCGGCAGCGGGGATCCGACGCGTCCCATTGAAGAGACACTGCCGGGGAAATTGCCACAGCGTAAGATTACAACGACTGCCGCAGCCGGATATAGTTCCTATGGTAATCAGATTGGTGTTCCGGCCGGCCATGTGGCAGAGCTCTATCATCCAGGCTACATTGCCAAGCGTATGGAGCTTGGTGCTGTTATTGGCGCGGTGCCGGCTGCCTGGGTGCGGAGGGAAACACCTGCCCCCGGAGATCGCGTCGTTCTGCTGGGCGGCCGGACAGGGCGGGATGGTTGCGGCGGCGCGACTGGTTCGTCGAAAGCGCATGATGAACGCTCACTTGTTCGCAGCGAGGCTGAAGTGCAAAAAGGGGACCCGACAACGGAACGCAAAATTGTACGGCTTTTCCGTGATCCTTCTGTTTTAAAAATGATCAAACGCTGTAATGATTTCGGAGCCGGTGGTGTATCCGTCGCAATCGGAGAGCTGGCGGACGGGTTACGAATTGATCTTGACCTCGTTCCTGTGAAGTATGAAGGTCTGGATGGCACAGAACTAGCCATTTCCGAGTCTCAGGAACGGATGGCTGTTGTTGTGGACGCCTCGGATGTTGCGCGCTTTATTGAGGCGGCGGATAAAGAAAATCTTGAAGCGGTTGCCGTGGCGGAAGTGACCGATACAGGCCGTGTGATCATGTTATGGCGCAAAAAAGTCATTGTGGATCTGGAGCGGTGGTTTCTGAATTCAAATGGGGTTCCCCAGCAAACTCAAATTGAGGTGACTGTTCCCTCATCGAAAACAAATTGGTTCGATCAGAAAACTGTTGAGCAAGCCGGTCCGGATTTTACAACTGCGTTAAAGAAAGGTCTTTCATCCTTATCTGCTTGTTCTCAGCGCGGTTTAGTCGAACAATTTGACAGCACGGCCGGAGCGGGTACGCTGCTGATGCCGCTCGGCGGCCGCTTTCAACTGACACCAGAAGAAGGGATGGCTGCCCTGATTCCATTGGATGGATCAAAGCAGACCAACGCTTGCAGCTTGATGTCTTTTGGATTTGATCCGGATCTTTCCTCCTTTAGTCCTTATCATGGAGCTACTTATGCCGTGATTGAGTCGTTGGCACGCATCGCAGCGCTGGGAGGAGATGCGAGCCGCGCCAGGCTGTCATTCCAGGAATATTTTCGACACCTGGCAACCCCTGAAGACTGGGGGCAGCCACTCAGCGCCTTGCTGGGCGCTCTTCATACTCAGATGGCCTGCCGTGTACCGTCAATCGGAGGCAAGGACAGTATGTCCGGTACCTTTCAAAATCTCCATGTGCCGCCGACACTGGTGTCTTTTGCTGTTCAGATCAGCCGGGCTGAACAGGTTTTGAGTGCCACACTTGATTTGCCGGACCGACCGGTCTGGTTGCTGCCGGTTCCTCACGATCCCATGCGTCCAGGATTAAATCTGCCGGATTGCCGCGCATTTATGGATCATTTGGCTGTCGTTCATGAGCTAAGCCGGCAGGGGAAGCTCGTAGCCGCCGCAACGGTTCGCCAAAATGGCGCAGCGGTTGCCTGCGCTCGCATGTGCTTCGGGAATAAACTCGGCTTTTCTTTTGAAGACCTGTCGCTTGAAACACTCTTTTGCCCACAACCAGGTGCGCTGCTTTTGGTGCCGGTCGATGATGAGGCGGCCGCAAGGCTTCAGAGCACAGGGGCCTATCTGATCGGCCGAACGATCAAGGAGCAACATTTTATCCTTGGGACAGAGCGGCTTTCACTGGACGATGCTTTATTTGCTTTTGAGTCGACATTGGAACCAGTCTTTCCGACACGGACCGATTCTGATTACGAGCCTGAGCTTGATTTTATAGCCATGCCTGAAAATGATCAGGCGGTTCAACGTCAGGCGGCAAAGATTTGGCGAAAACCCAAACCTTGTGTTTTTATCCCGGTTTTCCCGGGTACCAATTGTGAATATGACAGCATCCGTGCCTTCAGTCTGGCCGGCGCCAAAACAGATCTTTTGGTCGTTCGAAACAACACCCCCTCCGCCATACAGGAAACGATCGAAGCCATGGCCCGGAAGATAAAAGAGGCTCAAATCCTGATGTTGCCGGGTGGTTTTAGCGCAGGCGGCGAGCCGGATGGCGGAGGAAAGATGATTGCTGCCTTTTTCAGGCATCCACAGCTGACCGAAGCCGTTTATGCATTACTGCAAAAAGACGGGCTCATTCTTGGAATCTGCGATGGGTTTCAGGCGCTTATAAAATTAGGATTACTGCCTTTTGGACAGATCTGTGAACGAACAAGCCAAAGTCCGGCGTTGACCTTGAACCGCATCGGCAGACACCTGTCGCGCACAGTGACAACGCGCGTGGTTACCAACCGATCCCCATGGCTGCAGTTCTGCCAGCCCGGCGACTTGCATCAAATTGCTGTTTCCCATACGGAGGGGCGGTTCATTGCATCGAGCGACGACATTTCTCAGCTAGCCAGGAAAGGTCAGATTGCGACCCAATATGTTGGAATGGATGGATGCCCGAGCCTGTTGACTGATGATAATCCAAATGGCTCAATGGCTGCCATTGAAGGAATCACCAGTGAAGACGGGCGGATCTTCGGGAAAATAGGCCACTCAGAGCGATTTGGGCCCTATCTGATGCGCAACAGACCCGGAGTAAAAGATCAGCACATTTTTGAGGCCGGTGTGGCCTGGTTCGCATAAATAACTGCAAATCGCAATTGAATGCAAAAAAGCGGCTGCAAAGCCGCTTTTTTAGATGAACGATCGCCTATCTTATCGATCATGTCCAGATGATAGAGATAAAATTCCCCTTAAATTGATAAATCCGCCTAATACAAGTAAAGAATTGCACAACTTGTAAAGCATTGTATCAGAACACGGATTGTACATTGTGTATAATCATGAACGAAAACCGTTGCACACAACCATCGATCTGACAGGACAGGATGATCTGACAAAAGAAGAGGCTCAGGAGGAAAGCATATGGATTGTGCAACAAAAAAGTATTATATGAGCGCTGATGGTGGCGGAAGTAAGCTGTCGGTTATCTTGTTTGATCAGGACTTGAAAATTCTTGGCCGCGGATTCAGCGGGGCCATCAATCCCAAATTTGTATCTGATCGCATGATTCGGAGCAATTTTGAAATCGCCATCACAAATTGTCTCAAATACACGAACATCACGCATATTGATACCCTTTACATTGCAATGCCCGGGCCGATTGATTTGTTTGCTTACATGCTGAGCAAACGCGTGAGACTCAATCGATATCGCGGCCTGACAGAGGGTGAAAACAGCTTGTTTGGCGGAATATTTGCAAAGCGGGGCGTTGTGGCTTTATCCGGGACCGGGACAGGCATTTTCAACGTGAACGGCACACAATCGACACACATGGGAGGCTGGGGAGGCCTGTTCGATGATGAAGGCAGTGGCTATTCTATCGGA
>JAGPFK010000071.1 GCA_018056585.1 Clostridia bacterium
CCGATATCCTTGACCCGTGTAATCATGTAATCGCCCCAGCTTGCGTCCGGCTGCCATTTTTTACCAGTAATCGGAAGAGCTTCATCCGGGTCAAGCGTCCCTGCCTTCAGCCCGATTGCAGCTGTTACCAGCTTAAAAACAGATCCTGGCGCATAACCGCTGCTGAATCTGTTTATAAAGGGACTTTTAGTGGCTTCATCCCAAGATTGTGCTACAGCATCCGGTATGTATGTCTGAAAATAATTCGGATCAAAAGACGGCGTACTGACAAGAGCCAGGATCTCACCGGTTTGCGGATTGATGGCTGCAGATGCGCCCGCATCCTCTTTCATGATTTCATAAAGCGTCATTTGTGCTGAAACATCCAGTGTCACCGTAATTTGTTCACCATCGACCGGTTCTTTTCGAGCGATAACATCCCGAAGCTGTCCGCTTTCCTCATTAACAATCGTGATTTCTCCGCCTTTTTGGCCACGTAATCGTTCTTCGTAAACCTGTTCAAGGCCCATTTTGCCGATCTGATCTGTGTTGGTGTAATCTTGATCGGAACGCTCGGCCAATTCTTCTTCCGTGATAGGAGAAATATAGCCGACAACACGCGCCGCAGCTGCACCAGCTGGATACACGCGACCGCTTGTTTTCTGATAGAGGACGCCGTCTATGGCTGTTAAACGAGAGGCCAGGTCACTGGCATCAGATGGTAAAGTAACAATGGGATAAAACCAATCTGGATTGGTTGCGTTTTCATACACGTCATGAATGCGTTCCTCAGATATTCCAAGCAGATCGGCCATTTGAGGGATGGCCTCATCTTTGACTGCGGAGAATGAGCCAGGAGCAATTCCAATGGTAATCAGCTCGCCATTCACCGCCAAGCCCATGCCATTCCGATCGTAGAGTTCTCCTCGTTTAGGAGACAGATATCTTGCTTTAACCTTATCGCCGGGTTCCATGCTAGGAAAGATCAATTTTTCACTCCAATCAATCTTCCAAACCGCTTTTTCTTCAGTTTGTTCAAGAACCAGTTTCATTTGATAATCATCCATGCTGATCGGGCCAGCCAGTGTCTCCATCTCAACCTGAAATGGAACAAACGCGATGTTCTGATCCGGTACAACAAGTGCTGTTTCCAAAGATTCTGTTTCTTTTGCTGTCACAACAACATGGGATGCTTCTATACCGCTCATAATATTCTCATATCGGGATATGAAAGATGCTTGATCTGTTGTTTCCTGATCCTCGCTTGAAATAAGCGCATACATCGTTTCAAAATCAAAGCGTTCCCAAGCCTCTGCGTAAAGGAGAAAAACATCCATGGGATCGTTTAAAGGCTCGGCCGGTTTTGTTTGATCAGAGATCGAGACAGAAGATTCTGTTTCTGAAGAAGGCCCTCGCTCTTGACTGCATGCTTCGACGGTAAAAAAAACCAAGCATAAGGTAACCAAGCAGCAAATCCATTTCCTGGTCCGACTGATGCGGCAATGATGCATTGATTAATCACCTTCCTATCTGTTATCCTGCGCAAAAAGCAGAAAATCATCGACTCAGACTAATAAATTATAACATAATGCGCTCTTTTAAAAGAATTAGTGACAAATTATGCTAAAAAAGGCGCTTCGTGAAACATCTCAATTTGTAGGCGTTCTTAATGTAGGCGCATTCAGATTATATTATTAAGCGGACGTTTCCGTTCCCTGAAAGCCAAAACCAAGATGGGGACAGAAAGAAAAAATGAAAGCAAATAAAGGATCTGAAAACGACCGTTCTGGAAGATAGCATTTTCTATGCCGGGGAGTCGATTCATAACGAAATGACCAATCATTGGCCCCGCCAGCAAACTTAAGCCATAAAAAGCAGCATACCAACCTTCATAAAGAGTCCGGTTTTTTTCCGGCATCAGGTCGTAACGGTAATTGACAAAGAAGATGTTAAACCCGCTGTTCCCAACGCCTGCCAGGATTGGTGCGATGAAAAGAAGATACAAGGTGTCTTTGGTTAGAAATGCATAGAGCAAGAACTCTAGCGCAGCAATGAATCCGGTCAGCTTAAAAGCTTTGATCCGGCCGATCCGACCTTCTGCCCGGCGCCACATGCGGGTACAAGCAATCATAAAAAAGTTGGAAATCACCGTTACAAAAGAAATAAACTTGTAATCCAGCTTAAGATAGCGAACCAGGTAAAGCGATGTGAAAGACGAGGACATGGTTAAACTGGCATAGTAGAGAAAAACAAACAGCATAAAGCGACAATACAATTGATCCCGTAAGGGTTCAAAAAAGGTCGATAATTTAAAACGTGGCTTTTCGATCACATATTCGGGTTCCTCAATGCCAAGAAGGGCTGCCGCGTCCGCCAAAGAAAGCAAGAGACTGGTTGAAAAGACGATTAGAAAGCCAGTATAGGATTTTCCGGTCCAATCCAGGACAAAACCCATACAAATGTTTGCCAGTGTAAAAGATATGCGCAGCCAAAAATAACGTTTGAAAATAAAATTACTCCGGTCTTCAGAAGAAAATGAATTCATCATCCAGATACTGAATCCAACGCTGTAAATACCCCATAGCACATTGCCTATGACGGTCATAACAGACAGAAGGGCTCGTGTAAGCGAACTGATGCCGAATAAAAGCGGCAGATAAACAACAGAGCAAACCAAAACCCTGGACACGACCAGCAGGGTAAGAATTAAAGGTTTACGCTTTTTCATCCGTTCAAATAAAAGATAGGAAAAAAGCCCGGAGATGGCTGCCCAGTTCATGGCATTGTTCATCAGACCAACCAGAAAATCCGAACCACCCAGGAAAATAATGAAGCCGGACAAAAACATACCGGACGTTAAAACAACAGCAGCATTAATAAAAATGCCATCCAACAGGAATAAAAGCATTTTGCGCTGATTCGCATCCTGATGGATGGCTTTCAGATCCGACCATTTTCGTCTAATTGCAATCACCCGCCGATCATTCTTTCGTTATGACAGGATTGAAGAACAAAACGATATCGCTTAGTCCATCGCCGAAGGCAAAACAAGATCATCTTCAAAGTGGATCCGTACGCCGCTTTGCGCAAGTGAATGCTGTAAAGTTTTTTGATGAATTGAACAAATTGGCTTGTTTTCTGACAAAGCCTGAGCCGCAGCCAGTCCGGCTGCCTGTCCGGTCAGAATAGCCGGCGGAATGACGCGCAGAACATCCCATGCATAACCGTCCGCGGATGCACTGCGGCCTGCTGTGATCATATTATCAAACTCGTGCCGCACCAAGCAGCGATAAGGAACCTCGTAGACGATATCACGATGGTCAAAATCACAGATCGTCCCGATTGAATCATCGAAGTGGCGGAATTGATCGTCTACCGAGAGGGTGTAATCACCGTCAATACGACGGGTTGTCCGGAATTGGGCCATGCTGGGTAAAGCCAGTATATCACGTGAAAAACGATCATCATCTTTGATCTTTTCGAGCAACAGGCGCTGATTCTGGATAAGGTAGCAGCTGATATCCTCCACCGTTGTTCCTTTAAACATTGGCATATTGTCCGGATGGTGACGACCATCTAAAGTGGCGCATCCTCCCATCATTTCGACCATGGCGTCCTGAATTTTTCCTGATTCTGACGCCTTACGACAACTGTCAATGGTAATGCCATCAGCTATATAAGAGAGATAGTTTTCTCTTTCAACAATCGGGACGCCGGCCAGGCAGAGCAAGTCAGCATCGCCGGTTGTGTCAATGACAACACCGGCCTCATACAGTGCGCGACCTGATTTACTTTGGGTCATAACGCCCTCACAATGTGTGCCTTTCATAACCGGATACGTGGCTATGCAATCAAACAAAAGATCTATATTTTCGGACACAACTTGTTCTGTTAACGCCAATGCAAAGATTCCGGAAGAAAAACGGGTCATATATCGTTCCTTTGTCGCTCTGACCGGTTCACCGGCCTGCCATTCTGCCGGCAGAGTGTCATAACCGTACCGGATAGCCAATCGAAGCAGTTCTTCCGCCATGCCAAAGATTATTTGTCTGCCTCGTCCATTACACAGAGGCACGAATAGATTAATGCGTCCCTGCGTTGCAAGGCCACCCAGAAAAGCACCCTTTTCGAGAAGAAGAACCTTTTTCCCAGCACGAGACGCTGACAGTGCAGCCGACACCCCCGCCACACCCCCGCCTGCGACAAGAACATCGTAAGATCCCTTGACCGGTATTTTCTCACTGATTTCAAATGGCTTCATATGGCAAACCTCCTGCGTTTATCAACTCACTTCTTTAGTTCCAATAAAAAGCGTATCGTTCCATGGCATCCATAATCGCCTTTATATTCTCATAGGGTATCCCTGGATACAATCCATAGGTCATCATCAGGCCGCCCTCTCTGGATCCGATTCGACTCACCTCGGTTTTTACCAACGCGTCAATCTCTTTTGGTGTGCCATAGGGCGTGATTTTCTGGCGATCAATATCAAGGTCGACACAAATGCGCGAAGATAAACGATCGGCAATCCAATCTATACCATTAACCAGATCCTGTAAATTTATAACCGATATTCCGCAATCCATGAGATCATCGATCAAATCATGCAAATAGCCGTCGGAATGCATATGAACCAGGATGCCGCGCTCACGGGCCGGTTTGATTAATCGTTGATAGCTCGGTTTTATGTATTTTCGAAAAAAAGAAGGTGACAGCATTGGGCCGTTTTGCATACCTAAATCCTCAGGATAGGTGATCATATCCACCGAAAGCTCTATATAATGCCGGATAATCGCCGCGTTAAATGATTCTATTTTTTCAATCAAATCCCAAAGGAGCGGTTCTTCATCCGCCATGTCAAAAAGCAAGTTCAGGTATCCCCGAAGATCGCAGAGCTGCAGAAAGGTATGGCCATGCCGTAAACCACCACTTGTAAAAAGGCCTGCAGCTCGATCTGATACCACCTGGCTTCTCACAACAGCCCAATCGATTGGTCCAATGCCACAGCAACGCTCAGGATCCGGCATTTTATATGCTGCATATGAAGACCAGTCAACTAAAGGATGACCCGTGACCGTTCCTGTGATTCCATCTGCTTTTGTCTGCCAAACGCAGCCAAAGTCATCTCTGAACGGGGTTTGGCTTCGAGCGGTCAAATCAAACTCGGGCTTGAAAACGCCTTTGGGCCGTTTAAAAGCCGGGAACAGAAACGAATGGTCTTCCATCAGGTCATAGAGCTGCTGTTGATTGTACGATTGCCAACACGCTGCATTGATATGAAAAAACATCGGAATATAATCAGGTCGTTCAAAAAGAATGGCCTTCTGCTTGTTTTCCCTTTCATCCATCATCGATTCATCCTTTTCCCCGGCGAGCAGGCATGTCCTGTTTTTGTGACGGCCGCACAGCTCTTCCAGGCAACCGGACGGCTTTGCGATAGGCCACTGGAGAAAGCCCGGTCTTTTCACGAAACAATCGGTTAAAGTAATTGACACTCTGGAATCCGGACTCATAGCAAATATCAATGACGCGTAAATCATCTCTGCTTTTCAGTAATTCAGCCGCATGATTAATGCGCAGCTCATTCACATAATCGACAAAACTTTTATGAAACATCTGTTTAAACAAATAGCGGAAATAGGATTGCGACAGCATGGCCATCCGTGCCGCTTCTTCTACAGATACCGGTCCTGTGTAATTTTCGTTGATGTATGAAATGGCTTGAGACAGGGCCATTCTATGATTGTCGAAAAGATCCTTTCCTTCCGAAGCATCAAGGCTCGCATTGAAAGCGCGGCTGACCAGAATGAGTAGTTGTTGCAGAAGGGCTTTGATCATGAGCTGAAAATCTGCTTCACGGCGTTCATATTCCAGAATAACTTCATTTAGAATATGCTCAACTTCCATTTGAACACTGCCTGATAAATTCAGCCTGGGTTTGATTTCCTTTTCTGAAACCAAAAACGGCTCCAGATAGGCAAAATCCATGAAGCTGTCACTTCCGCAGCCAGGCGAAAACCGTTCATCAATAAATTCCGGCACGAATTCAAATTCAATAATCTCATAGGGTTCCGTATCTGTTTCAATGAAGCGGTGCGGAACATAGGGGGGGATAATAAAAATATCGCCTCGAAATACATCAAAGATGGTGTGGTTCAGAACATGCTGGAGCCGCCCCAGGCTAATGTAAACAATCTGTACAAATTCATGCCTGTGCGTGCACAAATTACATTTATTTGTACGTGTGATTAAAAAAGGAAGACCATTTTTATTCTCCTCAATGCGATACATTGGGATGTTTTGATAGGCGTCACAATCAAGATGCTCGTAGAGCAAGCTGTTCACCTCTGCCAATAGTATACTGCCCGTTCAAAACAACAGGTCTTGGTAGGATTGAATCTGATCAACAAGTTTTCGTACTGTTCGTGCATCCAATCGCTCAATATCCGGGTTTACTTCCATCAAATCGTCACAATAATCTGTACGGCATAACGTTAATTGAAGCTCAAGCGGCATTATTACCTTAAAAGGTTGAATATCATGAAGTCGCCTCAGTCCTTCAACAACCGCCATGTAAATACGATTCAACGCCTCTTGTGAGTCCACCGCTTTGGCTTTATTCCGGCCGACGCCCTGTTTCACCCTGGCTGTAGCAACAGCTCCCAGGAAAGCCACTGCCTCATCACAGGCCGCTTCGTCTCCGCTGACCATAACAAAGGGGATATCAAAAGCTCCTGTAAAAGCCGCGCCTTGTGCGATTTCACCGCTGCTGCAACCATTCATCCGATAATCAAACCACTGGATTGAACTCTGCGTGTGATCTAAAAAGGCATTTCTTGTACCGGCCATCGCATGGATTCCAATCTCCAGGTAAGCTCCTATCTGCCTGTTCTTGACAACTTCCTGCCATTGGTTGCCATGAAGTTGTTCTGCGCGAGAATCAAGTTTGTTTGGAATAAAATTCTGGCCGCTACCATGGCCATCAACTACAAAAACACGCTCGACTCCGACGTTCTTCGCCGCTGCAACCGCTGTATTAACATCCAGCATCAAGCGTTCCAAAGCGTTTTGATAAAACGATGTCTCTGTATTCTGAATCATTTCAATTGAATCAATCCCACTAATCCCTTCAAGGTCAGTCATAATCAGT
>JAGPFK010000072.1 GCA_018056585.1 Clostridia bacterium
GTATTTTTCCATAGCCTGGCTGCGTGTCAGTTTCATTTTTTTGAAAATATGATAATCAGAACAGGAAACCAGAATACCCGTTTCACGTACGCCCATGTCTTTAACAAGCTGAAAGTCCTTTTCATTGGCTCTGATCCAGCTCGTTACCTCTGGAAACTCGTAACCGAGTTCGAGACAACGCGTCACTGCCTGCCTGTCTTTGTCCGTATAGAGAAAAAATTCGCTTTGCCGGATCAAGCCGTTGGGGCCGCCTAATCGATGCAGCAGCTCGTAAAGATGAACAATCTGATCCACGCTGAAGGGGGAGCAGGCCTGCTGGCCGTCACGAAACGTGGTGTCCGTTATCCAGATCTGATCCGGCGTGTTCATCGGCACAATCCGATGATTGAACGGAACTTTAGGCACACTGTCATAATCAAAGAGATGTCGGTATAGATTCGGTTCTGCGACATCCTGTAAGGTGTAACGATAAGCTGATTGTTCCAGCAGATTTGTTTTCCGACTGAATTCCAGCATACAATCCCTCCTGAATTTGCAAGAAACAAGTACGAAACTTGCATAATTTAATTTTATTATTATAGGAGAGTTCAGCCATGCTGTCAACTGAAGAAAAAAGCGTCGGCTCATCCTGGCCAAGAGTCATTCTGCACGCGGATCTAAATGGCTTTTACGCCAGTGTTGAATGTCTCTACCACCCTGAATGGCGTCAGAAACCGGTTGCTGTCAGTGGAGATGCTCAGAATCGCCACGGTATTATTCTGGCTAAAAATGAAATTGCAAAACGATTCGGCATCAAAACAGGTGAAGTCATCTGGCAAGCCCGCCAAAAGTGCCCGGAACTCATTGTGTTGACAGCCGATTATGCCCGTTATATCCGCTATGCTCATCTGATGCGGCAAATCCTGAATGATTATTCTGACCAGGTGGAGTCTTTTGGATTAGATGAAGCGTGGATCGATATAACTGGCAGCATGCGTTTGTTAGGAGACGGCCGGTTTCTGGCTGACCAGATTCGGCATCGGGTGCGTGAGGAACTGGGCTTGACTTGTTCGGTGGGTGTCAGCTACAACAAAATATTCGCCAAACTGGGCAGTGATTTAAAAAAACCTGACGCAACGGTTGTGATCTCTCCTCAAAATTATCAGGATAAGGTCTGGCCTTTGCCAGTTCAGAATTTGCTTTATGTTGGACCGTCTACCAGGCGACGCCTGAACCGGGTTGGCATCCGGACCATTGGTAATCTGGCTTGTCTGGACCGGAAAGATGCCCAATATTTGCTGGGTAAGTGGGGCGAAACGCTTTGGTTTTTTGCGAATGGGCTGGATGATTCTGTGGTACATCAGTCAGATGCCAGAGAGATGATTCAGTCGGTTGGCAATAGCACCACAACCCCTCGTGACCTGAATACAGACACAGACGTCCGCATTATTCTGACGGTTCTGTCCGAAAGTGTCGCATCGCGCCTGCGTGCTTATGGCTTACGCTGTCAGACGATGCAAATCAGCATTCGCGATCATCACTTGATGACGATAGAGCGCCAGCAAAAAATGGACCGGCCCACCGATTTGACACGTGACCTCGTTCGTCAGGCCTGGCTGTTGTTTCAGCAACATTGGGACTGGGAACGGCCGATTCGCAGCCTTGGTGTCCGTGGCTGCGACCTCGTCACGGCCGATCGGCTGGAACAGATCAGGCTTCTTGATGACCCGCATCGTTACGACAGAGAAAAAAACCTTGAACAAACGATCGATGACATCCGGGGCCGATTTGGTTATTTCAGCATCCAAAGAGGATTGATGTTGAGCGATCGCCAGCTTTCCGGATTGAATCCGAAGGAAGAACATGTGATTCATCCTGTCACATTTCCCGATCTGTAGCCTGGTTTTTATTTTAAATTGACAAAATACTGAACTTGTACTATTTTGACTTGTGAAACAAAGCTTTACGATCCATGAAAGAAGTGTGATTTGATGTGTAACAAAACAGTCAGGAAGCTGGCTCTCTTTTTCATAGTATTTTCTTTGGTACTGACTCTGACCGCTTGTGCAAAGACGGTGCAGACAACGACTTCTCCTGAGTCGGCTACCTTGCGTCTTGCAGCATTGAAGGGGCCAACCGGTATCGGGTTGGTTAAATTGATGGCAGACCATGATGCAGGTCTGACCCGTTATGATTATACATTCTCTTTGTCTGCCACACCGGACGACGTGGTTGCGCTTGTCAGCAGCGGTCAGGTGGACATTGCAGCCCTGCCAACAAACGTTGCAGCTATCTTGTACCAAAAGACCAATCAAAGCATTCAGCTTCTTGCTGTCAATACACTCGGCGTCCTTTACATTTTAGAAAATGGGGACCGTGTGCACAGCATTGAGGACCTGGCTGGCCGGACACTGTTTGCAACGGGGCAAGGAGCAGTGCCGGAGTACGTCATCCGCGAGCTGCTGGAAAAAGCCGGGATTGCTGATCAGGTAACTGTTACGTATAAAACGGAGCATGAAGAGCTGGCGACTTTGGCAGCAGCCGATAAGGTTGATCTCGTTATGCTCCCGGAGCCTTTTGTAACGAGTGTTTTGAATAAAAATAAGAAGATGCGCATTGCCCTGGACTTAACTTCGGCCTGGAAATCCATGCATCAGAACGAAAATCAAAGCGAATTGGCTATGGGATGCATGATCGTCAATAAAGAATTTGCGAAAAAATATCCGCAGGCTATTGCGACCTTCCTTGAAGAATACAAGGAATCTGTAGATTTTGTGAATCAGAATCCACAAAAAGCAGGCGAATGGGTGGCTCAGTATGGCATCATGGGAGATGCAAAGCTGGCGGCTCAAGCAATCCCGAATTGCCATATTGTCTGCATTTCAGGAGAAGATATGAAACCGATTCTGGAACCGTTTTTTAAGATCCTGTACGCCGCCAATCCGGCATCCATTGGCGGCAGCCTGCCCGATGATGAGTTTTACTATATACCTTAAAATCAATGTAAGAAGGGGATGACCATGAATCAGCGCCCAAAGCAACCACCCGATCAAACACATTATCCGAGACTTTTGAAGCGCTTGCGACAGCCTTTGTCCTTTGTCCTTGTTCTCGTTGTTTGGCTTTTGATCTGGCAGGTTGTCTATTGGCGAGTGGGGCAGGATCTTCTATTGGCCTCCCCTTTGCAGGTCTTTCAAAGGCTGGTTAGTCATATGCAGCAAGCTGCTTTTTGGCTCACGGTGCTTTATTCATTCTTGCGGATCCAGGCCGGTTTTTTATTAGGGCTGGCTTGTGGAACGGCATTGGCTATCATAACGGTTCAGGTCAACTTTTTGAGATTATTTTTCTCACCCGCCATCAGTGCGATTCGTTCCACACCGGTGGCATCGTTTATTATTCTGGCATTGGTTTGGATGTCAAACAGTAAAGTTGTTGTTTTTATTGTGTTTCTAATGGTTCTGCCTATTATATGGGCCAATGTGGCCGAAGGAATTGAAAAAACAAGTTCTGAATTACTTGAGATGAGCCGCGTATTTCGTTTGAGTCAATGGGAAGTTATCCGCTATATTTATGTTCCGTCGGTTGCGCCTTTTTTTGTGACGGCGGCCACAACAGGTCTTGGATTGGGCTGGAAGGCAGGCATCGCAGCGGAAGTTCTGAGTCGCCCGCCTTTTTCATTGGGCGGTAAACTTTATGATGCTAAGATCTATCTTGAAACAGCTGATCTGCTGGCCTACACAATGGTTGTTGTATTGCTCAGTTTAGCCCTTGAAAAAATTCTGATGCTGATTTTTCGTTCAGCCGGCTTTTATTTTCAGGCCCATGGTCTGGCCGCTGAAAAAGAAGATACAGACACATGAGTATTATTTTGCATCAGTTGAGCGTACGCCTGGGTGAGCAGCAGATTCTGGATCAGTTCAACCTGATCCTGCCCAATCAGGGCATTGTCGGCATATCTGGTCCGTCTGGCAGTGGTAAAACAACGCTGCTTCTGACGCTTTGTGGCCTGATTAAACCCGATAGTGGCTGGATTGAAAGTGATATGGCTTTAAGGCCTTCTATTGTTTTTCAGGAAGATCGCCTGATACCCTGGCTAACCGTTGGCGAAAATTTGAATTTGATTTTACATAATCTTGAACAAACACGCTTGTGGCTCCAGCGCATTCAGATGGCTGATCAGGAAAACAGCTATCCCCACCAGTTAAGCGGCGGCATGAAAAGACGCGTGGCTCTCGCCAGGGCTCTGGCATTTGAGAGTAATCTTCTGCTGCTCGACGAACCTTTTCAGGGCATGGATACGATTCTGAAAGAATCCCTCTATCCTTGGATTCGCAAAGCCGGGGAAGAAAAACCCGTTGTGCTGGTTACTCATGATGAACGGGAGCAACAAAGTCTGGCAAACACTATTTTTTATGTAGACGGTCCTCCGCTCCGCCTGAAATAAAAGGAACCACCCGCTTCGCGGATGGTTCAATGGCTCTTTTCTTCTGTTTCCAAGCTAACAGGTGTTCTTTTGAAACGATGATTCATGCGCTTGATTTTTTCTGGTTCGTGTCGTGTTCACAAGATATCCGGCCTGTCCAACTCGGCATTTGCTTATGCCATACGGCACAAGATCAAATCAAAACCACCGTATTCAGTTTTTTCCTGTTCAGAATCTTCTGTCAAAAGCTTGCTGCGCAGACCCCTTTCATCTTATGCTCGTCCGATTCCGGACGGCGAAAGTACTCATGTATGCACAACGTTTCGATATACCTGCGTCTTTTTATCGTGGACGCTGACCACCAAACTGCCGCAATTGCGGTCGGATGATCTTGTTTTCTAATTTCATTATACCCGAGATGTATGACAAAAATGTTACAATTTCATTAAACAAGGTGCCAAAAATATCGCCTCATCTTTGTGGCATTTGCTCAGTATCAAATCATGATGTTTCATTGAGTGATCCGTCAAGGCCCAATTCAGATGCGACTTTCTTCATACCCTTTATCGTTTCATCGAGAATATCATCCAGTTCCCAACCCAGCCAATCTGCGCCCTGACGGATTACATCGCGGTTTACATTGGCAGCGAACGAAGGTGATTTGAATTTTTTCTTGAGCGATTTGAGTTCGAGATCCAAAATACTGCGCGATGGACGCATCAGGACACTGGCCGTGATTAAGCCTGTTAGTTCATCAATGGTATAAAGAACCTTCTCCATATCAGAGATTGGCTTGATATCTGTGCAAAAGCCATAACCATGACTGAGGATGGCGCGTAACAGGCGTGGCTCAAAATCGAGCTTCTCCAGGATTTCAGCCGTTTTTTTACAGTGCTGCTCAGGATATTGCTCATAATCAAGATCGTGCAACAGACCGACGATTCCCCATTCATCCGGGTCTGTGTCTGGAAAGAACTGAGAAAAATGTCGCATGACGGCTTCAACAGCCAATGCATGTTTAATGTGATTTTCTTTCTGGTTATAGCGTTGCAGCAGGTCGAGCGCTTCGCTGCGTTCTGGAATCCAGCCCATTTCGATCCCTCCTGAAATTATAGTTGTTATGATTTAGCATACGACAAATGAAAAAAGTCAGCAAGCAGTTTAACGGGTGAGTTGTTTGTAGTCGTTTTGCGTGTCAAAATAAAGTTGCGGTGTTTTCCTTCTACCACGGGGACATGAAGGTGAGAAAAACACTTACAAAGCTAAATTCAAAACAAAGGTTGTACTGGGGCTGCTCAGTGGTGAACACACACTTTAGTGAGCTGGCAGAGAAGGTTCAGATCGCTCCTGCGACATTGAGCAGCTGGCACAGCCATTTCAAGAACAGCCGATATCTTTCAAAAAGCCCCTCTGACCAGGAAAGGATGTTAGAGGGAAAAGAAGGAAATCTTCGCCTTGCAGCAGGAAGTTGGTCAACTCACGATCGAGTGCGACTGGCTCAAAAAAAATCTAATCTTTGGACCCAACGGAGCGCATCGCACTCCTTTCCAAAGATGAGCGTGAGATTCCAATCGTGCGGCCATGTGAATGGCCGCTGTCAGATGACAGATCGTCTTCGGAATCACGATGGTTACCAGATGAACCGAAAACATATCCGTCGGCTGATGCCGTTCATGGGTATCAAGGCATTGTTTTCCGGGCCGAACCTTAGTCAGCGCTGCCATGCAATTAAAATTAGCCAAAATAAGCAGTTTGCAGTAAAATAAAGCAAACAATGTTTTGCGTTTCACATTGATTTTGCTTTGCTGTTGCGGGCATATCGAAAAAACTGAAAGAGAGGAAATAAAATGCCCGATCCTGTCAGAACTGCTGTAGACCGCGAAATGACGCTTCAGGACATTAGCCGGATGGCGGATGCCATCAAAGATAACATTGGAAAAGTAATTATTGGCAAGGAAAAAGTCATTGATTTGATCTTAGCGGCGTTATTGTCTGATGGTCATGTCTTATTGGAGGATGTGCCTGGAACAGGGAAAACAATGTTGGCTCGATCTCTGGCTCGCTCGATTGATGCGACCTTTAGCAGGATCCAGTTTACGCCGGACTTGCTTCCTTCTGACTTAACCGGTATTTATTTTTATAATCCCAAATCAGGCGAGTTCATGTTTCGGCCAGGCCCGGTTTTTACACACATTTTGCTGGCCGATGAAATCAATCGGGCGACGCCGCGGACACAATCGAGTTTATTAGAATCGATGGAAGAACATCAGGTCTCGATAGATGGCCGTACGCATACGCTAGAGGATCCCTTCTTTGTTATTGCAACCCAGAATCCGATCGAAACGCAAGGGACCTATCCTTTGCCTGAGGCTCAACTAGATCGTTTTTTTCTACAATTGCCTATGGGATATCCGGATCACGAGGAAGGCCTTCTGATTCTACGCCGATACCTGGGCGATAATCCGTTGACAAGCCTTCAGCCTGTTTGCAAAAAAGAAGACATTTTAAAAGCGAAAACCCTGATCCAGTCAGTTTTTATCCACGATGCCTTGCTGGAATATGTGATGCAGCTGACTGAGGCAACACGTACGGATGATAGTGTTGCTTTAGGGGTCAGTCCGCGTGGAAGCATTGCCTTGATCAGAGGGGCTCGTTCGTTAGCGGCTATTCGTGGCCGCGGCTATGTCATCCCAGATGATATTAAGG
>JAGPFK010000073.1 GCA_018056585.1 Clostridia bacterium
CGTCACTGGGCGGCCTACCAGGCTCACCAGTTGGCCAGGATGGCGTACCAGGCGTCACAACGGGGGGAATCGGCCTGTTGTCATCGTGCACACGATATTTTGAATTTGGAAGAAAAGGGGTATCATCGAAGCCATATTTTGGAACCATTTTATCATGCCTCTCTATCATTTATTCGTAAACAGTGTAGCACAGAAAAAGACACATCTCCACTGTTTATTGATGCTCAGATCCGATCGTTTTTGTGGTATGATGAAAATGAATCAAGTCGAAATAAGTGAGGTGATTCGCATGCCGGAACAGCAACCATTCACACCGGCTTCATCGCCCGAAAGGGCCGGCATTCCATCAGAGGCGGTGTTTCGTTTTCTGGAGCGCATCGATCGGGAACAAATCTGTATGCACGGCTTTCTTCTTGTACATTGGGGGCAGGTTGCGGCCGAAGGATACTGGGCGCCATTTACCGCGGACCGGCTGCATCGGATGTATTCCACAAGCAAAAGCTTTGTGTCCCTGGCCATCGGGCTGATGATCGATGAAGGGCGATTATCGCTGAATGATCGGGTCATTGACTTTTTCCCGGATAAAGCGCCCGAAGCGGTGCATCCATGGCTGGCAAACGCAACCATCCGGGATCTTTTGATGATGGCCTCGCCCCATTCAAAAAATGCTTACACCGTTGATGATTCGGATTGGGCCTGGTGCTTTTTTAACCTTCATCCCTCACATCCGCCCGGAACCATCTTTGCCTATGACACAGCAGCCACCGTTGTCCTCAACACGATCGTCGAGCGTTTGAGCGGTCAGCCTTTTCTCGATTATATGCGTCCGAAACTTCTGGATCCGATTGGGTTCAGTCCGAATGCCTGGTGTATTAAAACGCCTGAAGGAACCTCCTGGGGTGGTTCTGGTGTTCTGTGCACCCTGCAGGATATGGCAAAAGTCGCGCTGGTGTGCCTCAATCAAGGCCGCTGGGCAAACTGTCAGTTGATCTCTCAGGACTATATTCGTGCTGCAACCCAAAAACAAATCGATAATTCCATTGAAGGCCGGGTTGGTTATGGGTATCAGATCTGGCGCGAAAAAGAAAATGGCTTTTCGTTCAGAGGCATGGGCAGTCAGCTCGCATTGTGCTTCCCGGACAAGGATTTTATTTTTGCCTGCATTGCGGATACACAAGGGGCCGGCGCGACCGGAAGCGGGATTGAAGAGGCCATGTGGGAAGAACTTTATCCTGCTTTGGCAGACAAGCCTCTTCCTGAAAATCCCATGGCTCATGAAAAGCTTGAAAATAAGATCCGACAGCTCAAAATATTGCCTCAGGCCGGAGAGCGAACCTCTCCTTTCGTTGAGCGTATCCATGATCGTTGGTACAAACTGGAGCCCAATCCAATGGGAATCAGAAGAACAAAATTAGTTTTCAATGCGGATGAAGTGCAATGGTCTTACACGAATGAACAAGGTGACCAGACTTTGCATTTTGGCATCGGGAACTGCCGGCAAGATCAGTTCCCACAAAAAAATTATTTTGGTGATCAGATCGGCAAACGACCAGGCCGACTTTATCAGTGTCTCAACTCAGCCGCATGGGTCGAGCCGCACAAGTTAAATTTTCTGGTTTACATTACCGATATTTACCTGGGCACATTAAAAATAACGATGGCTTTCAAAGATCATGAAATCGCTCTTTACATGACCAAAGCAGCAGAATGGTTTCTGGATGAGTACCAGGGTTTTGCAGGGGGCTGTCTGATGGACGAAGGCGACGTGTGATCATGAAAGATCGATTCATCTTCTTAAATCAAGTTTTGTTCAATCGCTGGAGGCCTACATGACGAAATATATTCTGGTTCTCAATTGTGGCAGTTCATCGGTCAAATTTAATCTTTTTGCTGTTTTAGCAAATTTATCTCTACAGTCTGTCCTGCAAGGCATCGCAGAAGAAATTGGAAATCCAGGTAAAAGCCGGGTCAAATATGAATGGCAAAATAAAAAACAGACCGTCAAGGTTGATTTTACAGATCATCGAATGGCGCTGACCCGCATTTTTTCTATTCTCGAGCAAGTCGGAATCAAGCAGGAAAGCATGGTTGCCGTCGGCCACCGCGTGGTTCATGGCGGCGATCGCTACACGGGCAGTGTACGCATTGATGGAAAAGTCATTCAAACCATCTCGCAGCTTATTCCCATTGCACCCTTACATAATCCGCCGAACCTGACAGGAATAATCGAAAGCATGCATCTGCTTCCAAATGTACCGCAGGTGGCTGTTTTTGATACGGCCTTTCATGCAACCATGCCCTCCTATGCCTATCGTTATGCTATTCCTGATCTGTGGTATCGGACATACGGAGTGCGTAAGTATGGATTTCACGGCACATCGCATATGTATGTCGCAAGGCGTGCGGCTTTAAAACTGGGCATCCCTTTTAGCCGCTTCAATGGGATCACGGCTCACCTGGGTAATGGCTGCAGTTTGACCAAAATTGAAGCAGGCCGTTCGATGGATACCAGCATGGGGTTTACACCGCTCGAGGGTGTCATTATGGGAACACGTTCGGGAGATATCGATCCGGCCGTGATTGAATATGTGGCAAACAGGCTTGTTGAAGATCGAGGCCTTTCAAAAGAGCAGGCTTTTGAGGCCGTTCTGCATGATTTAAACACAGAATGCGGCCTAAAAGCCATTGGTAAAACAAACATGATGCAGGACATTCGTCAAAGAGCACTGGAGGGAGACGAAGAAGCAGCTGAAGCCATTAGAATGTATGCTTATCGAATTGCCAAATACATAGGTCAGTATTGGGCCACCCTCCCCTGGGTTGATGCCATCGTTTTTACAGCCGGTCTCGGTGAGAATGAAGCGTATGTGCGAAAACAGATTCTGTCCTTTCTGAGCGGACTTGATATTCAAATTGATGAAAATGAAAATGAAAAAAGGCACGAAGAGGTCATCATTGGGAAAAGCAATGTGCGCCAAGAGCATCCATTATCGGTTATGGTGATCCCAACCAATGAGGAAATTGTAATCGGCTATGACACCCTTTACCTGGGTTATCTGAACCAGCCCATACCGGATGTCTATCCGTTTGAGCGTGAAGAGTCGTCTTTATCAGGGAAATGCTTCCCCGAAGCGTAGTTTGATGAGTTGATTCATATTCCGAAAAAAAGAAATCTTGTTTTGCCATTGAACAAACAGATGTTGTTTTTCAGGATAAAGCACGCCTGCAGGCAAACTGAGCACCACTTTTAATCCAGGCACCAGAGCTTCCAGATCCGTTGGCCGGTTGAGCGAAAAAAGGCAGGGCTGTTTGCTTTTTCGTTTCGCAAAGTCAGTCACTGTATCTCCATACAGCACCGTGCCCGGAAAGGCTTGCCCTATCATGGAAAGCAGTTTAACCACGTTTGCCTCTGTATGATAGCAGAACAGATGATCAGCCAGGAAAACGACTTGTGCTGGCTCTTCATAGTCAATCCGTGCCGGCCAGGCTTCATCAAAAACAGACAAACCAATCGGGATTTTTCGCTCATCGGACGGAAGCACCGATTTCCTCAGATGAATCACGTCCGGCAAATCGATATCGTACCAACGGAGTCTGCCATTATCCACCCGATAAAAGCGCGTATCCAGAGCAGCGCCTAAATTGACGACGACCAGATCCGGCCAATTTTTCAAAAGCTCACGGATCTGCTCATCATACCACAGGGTTCGCGCCATCACCTGATGGATTTCCAACCGTGTGGGGCGAGGTTCAAGCCAATCATTTTGCAAGCCTAATCGTTCACAAATCAAAACGGCCTGTTCATCCGCAAAGCATGCAGGATTTCCCCGGGCAATGGATGCCCGGATCACAAGAGGGCGGATCAACACTTCTTTTGTTTTTTGAGGTAAAAGCTCGAGTGGGTTTTGCATCGGACTTTATCTCCAGACTCTCTTGTTAGGGCAATGTGTTGCCCGCGGCAAGGTAAAGCTGATACCATTCTTCCCGGCCGAGCGTGACACGGCTGGCTTCACAAATGTTACGGAGATGGGTTGGGCTGGTTGTCCCGACAATCGGTTGGAAACCGGCCGGATGGCGCATCAGCCAGGCGATGGCAATGGCCGTCTCTGAGACGTGATATTGTCCAGCCAATTCTTTGATTTTTTTGTTCAACTCAACATATTTTTCAGATTCAAGAAATACGCCTTCGAAAAAACCAGATTGCAGCGGAGACCAGGGTTGGATGGTGATGTCATGCAAACGGCAATATTCCAGGACACTGCCATCCCTGTTGATGGCTGCTTCGTTTCTCATATTGACATTCAATCCGGAATCGATCATGACGCTGTGCGCCAGACTAAGCTGCAACTGATTGGCAATCAAGGGTTGATCAATGGTTTTTTTCAATAATTCGATCTGCATGGGATTGTGGTTGCTGACGCCAAAATAGCGGACTTTGCCCCTTTCATGCAAAATGGAGAACGCTTCTGCTACTTCCTCCGGTTCCATGAGGGTATCTGGACGGTGCAGGAGCAAAACATCAAGGTAATCTGTCTTAAGCCGCTTCAAACTCCCATAAACAGAATCCAGGATATGCTGGCGGGAAAAATCATAGTATCCTTTGCGGATGCCGCACTTGCTCTGCAACTTGATTTTTTGACGCCGATCATCATTGAGCCGGGCAGCCGCAGCAAAAACTTCCTCGCTTTTACCGCCGCCATAAATATCGGCATGATCAAAAAAATCAATGCCTTCATCCAGTGCCGTTTGAATCAGTGTTTCGGCTTCTTTTTGTGACAGGGCATGAATACGCATACAACCCAGTGCAATTTGTGAAGCGTCAAAAGCATTTTTTCCAATTTTAATTCTTTTCATTCAGATCCCTCCTTCATGTATCATAACACAGGTCTCTTGTTTTCTTAACGGCATTCTATTTTTATCAAAAAACAGCAGGATGAAGGAACACGTTCACCCTGCTGTTTCGATCATGAATTGCCTTTTAGTATCCGCTTCGTCCGCCGCGTGTTTTCCACATGACCCAAAGCGGACCGGCCAGGCAGATGGTTGAGTATGAACCGCTGATCAGGCCTATCATCATGGGCAAAGCAAATTCTTTAATGCTGTCTATGTTGTATATGACCGCGAATATATTAGCAATGGCGACAGCGCCAAATGTGCAAAGGCTCGTGTTGATGGAGCGGGACAGGGATTGGTTGATCGACAAGTCGACCAGTTCGGGCAGTGGCATTTTCCCTTTATAAAGCCGCTGATTCTCTCGTATCCGATCATAAATCACAATGGTGTCATTGATAGAAAAGCCGAGAATAGATAAAACCACCGCAACAAGCGATTCATTAAGCGGGATCCGCATCACAACAAAAACGAAAAAGGCCATGAGTACGTCGTGAAAAAGGGCAATCAGAGCCATCACGCCGGCCGATGGTCCCGAGATGCTTCGAAAACTGAACCAGACATAAGCAACAATCAAAACAGATGCAATCGCAATTGCCAATATGCCGTTCTTTAAAAGCTCACGTCCGATGAAGGGGTCAACAAGGCTTGCTTCCTGAAGCTGAAATTTAGTATCGGGGAAAGCTTTCTGCAGAGCTTGTTCCAGCTTGGTCTGACTCTCAGTTGATAACGCTTCATTGCCTGCAACATTAATCACCAGACAGGTTGTTTGGTCACCCAAACTAACTGTTTCCTGGCAATTGACCTTGATGCCGATGGCCTCGGAAATGACATCTTCTGCAATCCTGAGGTCCACGGTTCCATCGAAACTGTAGTTCAGAATGCTGCCGCCTCGGAATTCAATATCCAGCTCAATACCGGCAAAAACAGCCGTCAAAACCCCAATTAAAATCAGCAGGATGGACAGACCAAAAAACCAATATCTGTGTTTATAAAAGCTAAACATTCTGACGAGCCCCCTTTTTGCCATAAAGCCATGGATTTTGCAGCTTCTTGTATTGGCTGAGTGAGCCGATCATGAGACGTGACGCCGTCACGCCTGTCAAACCGTTGAGAATCACGCCAACGAGTAAGGAATACCCAAATGAAAGCATGGAGCCAGATCCAAAGATCATCAGGACAATGGCCGCGATGGCGACCGTGACATTGCCGTCCACAACAGAGGAAAAAGCACGCTTGAATCCATTGCTTAAAGCCATGTGCAGAGAGCAACCCGCGTTGAGCTCTTCTTTAATGCGTTCTGAGATGATCACGTTGGCGTCAACGCCCATGCCAATTGAGAGGATAATACCGGCAATACCCTGTAACGTCAAGGTTTGCTGCGGAATGGAAATGGCAAGCAAAATACCAACCACTTGCCCCAGCAAGGAAAAACAGGCAACAAAGCCCGGCAAGCGATAATAAAGCAGCATAAATAAGCAAATGGCCAGAAACGCCACAACGCCGGCTTTCATCATGACATCGAGCGCGCCCTGCCCCATGGTTGGGCTGATGGAGCTGCTGCTGATCACTTCAAGTGCGAACGGTAAAGCGCCGGCATTAATTTTCTCAGCCAAAGCAACTGCTTCTTCAACAGTAAACGATCCCTCAATATAGGCGCGGTTCCCGGTGATCTGCTGTTTGACCTGCGGTGCTGACAATAAAATGTCATCCATATAGATTGAAATGACCTGGCCAACTAATTTTGCAGTGGCTTCACTGAATTTTTCCGCACCTTGATCACTGAGCTCCAGCTCAACGACCGGCTCCCCTGTTTCAGGATTGACGGCCGCATAGCTTCTGACAACATCGCTGCCTTCCAACACGATGTTGCCGTCTGGATCACGAAAGGTCAGACGAGCCATTTCACCGAGCTCCTCGAGAGCTGCTTTGGGATCAAATTCTGTTTCGCCTGATTTCCAGGGGAAACGAACCAAAATGTGTCCGTTTTTCTTGTCAACCGTGATCTCACGATCCAGGATCTGCAAATTGTCCATCCGCAACTCAATGATACTACGCGCCGAATCCAGATCTTCCGGATCGGGAACACCTTCATAATCCCTGGCCTTAAAAACAGCTTCAACACCACCGCGGATATCAATACCAAATCTGATTTCCTGTATGCTGTAGAGTCGAAGCATT
>JAGPFK010000074.1 GCA_018056585.1 Clostridia bacterium
CGGGGTGGTCATGACTCCATAAGATGCGATCTGTGCGAAATCTGTAAGATGATCGATGGTCTCACTCAGGCCAAGTTCCTCGAGTGCTTCCCTTGTGGCTTCCTCAAGCGCTTTACATTTTGCGCATCCAGAGCCAAGAATCTTGATGCCGCTTTGAGCCTTTTTTGATTCTGCTTCCGCTATTTGATCCGGGTTACAATCACAGCAGGCTCCGCTTTTTTCCTTCTTCTTTCCAAACAGTCCCATCCTATCGTTCCTCCCGTTCAGCAACCATTCGAGCCGCAGTTATTCTGTTTTTCGGCTTTCCCTTTGTAAAAGTTCTTCAGGTTCTGCGGCATCACATAAGCCGATGATTCTTCTTTCGCCTGTGGAAGCAATCCTTTTTTCAGGATGGCTTCGGCGAGCATGGTTTCAGGCGGTACCTCATATTTTTCTCCTTCATATTCAAAGACCCTGCAATCAACCTGAGTGTTGCTGATCTTGCTGCAGCAGCTGCAGTTACTCTCGCGCACATGACCGCCAATATCATGCCCGTTGACGCGGATCGTCGGCGAGGAAAGAAAGCGATATTGCTCTGCTTTCTCAGCCGTGTCCATCTCCATTTTCTGATACTCAACCGTATATCCTGCAAGCTCCAGCGCCGGCGTCAGCGTCTCCATGACTCTGTCCAGGGCCTCGTGGCTATCGATACAGCGATCACATGTTTTGAGATCAAGATACAAATATTCAACTTTGATCTTTTTCTTCTTTAACGCCGGGGACGTGCGAGGATCGTTCAAAGGTATCCGCGCAATCTCATGGGCAGATCCATCAGGGGAACAAAGGCCGTTTCTGATGCGATGTTTTGCGGCAGTTGACCAGTTCATCACTTTATAGCATTTTTGAGTCATAGAGCTCCCTCCAAAAACAAATAATAAAAGGCGTTAAAAAAGTATCCCACCAGGATAATACCCGTTGTGCAAATGGCCACGAACAGGCTAAGCAGCTTTGGTTTCACGGCTTTCCGCAGCATCATGATAGAGGGTAGGCTTAAAGTGGTCACACTCATCATGAAAGAAAGCACCGTACCAAGCTGTGCGCCTTTGTACAGCAGCGCCTCTGCGATGGGAATCGTTCCAAAAATATCTGCGTAGATCGGTACGCCGACAATCGCGGCAAGGATCACGCCGGCTGGGTTATCATTGCCAAGTACTTTGCCCACCAAGCGTTCGGGTATCCAATTATGAATAACGGCACCCATACCCACGCCAACCAGAATATATGGAAAAACCTTCTTGAATGTGCTTATAACCTGATCTTTCGCATAGATCAACCGTTCTTTCTGTGCGAGGGAAGGTGATTCGGTGTCCACGCGGCTGGCGCTTGTAATAAAAGCCTCGACATACTTTTCCATCTTGAGCTTCTCAATCGCGATCCCGCCGATCACCGCCACGATCAGTCCCAGCACAACATAAGCGATGGCAATCTTTGCTCCAAAAATGCTCATCAACAGCATAAGGCTTGCAAGATCAACCATGGGAGAGGAGATTAAAAAAGAAAACGTGACGCCCAATGGCAAACCGGCGCTCGTAAAACCAATGAAAAGCGGAATCGATGAACAAGAGCAAAAAGGCGTCACCGTGCCAAGCAGCGCCGCCATACAATGAGCCCAGAAACCATGGAATCGTCCCATGATTGTCTTGCTGCGCTCAGGCGGGAAATAACTCTGTATGTATGAGATCATGAAGATCAGCAAACAAAGCAGAAAAGTTATCTTCAGCGTGTCAAACAGAAAGAACAAAATGCTCAAGCCGACCTTGCTCTTCGTGTCAAGACCCCACAAGGTGAGCAGTTTTTCAATCAGCCCATAGAGCCAGTTCAGGCCAAAAAGCTGATTCTGAATAAAATCCCAAACCATCAGCATTCGCTCGGATCAGCGCAACAGGACAAACGTCCGATATACTCCTGAAAGCTCTGAAATGTGTCGCAATGCAAGGAATAATAAGACCACTTGCCTTCGCGCCTGGATTTGACAAGCCCGCAATCGCACAATATTTTCATGTGATGCGAAAGTGTCGGCTGCGTGATTTCGAATTTTTCCAACAGCTTGCAAGCGCACATTTCTTCCTCAGAAAGCATATTGATAATCCGCAAACGATTGGGATCACCCAAAGCTTTGCAAATCAAAGCGACTTCCTTCTCTTCCATCCCGACACCTCACATAGATGATGATCGATCAACACAGCAAAGAGTATAATTCACATATTGATGCTTGTCAATATGTGATTGTGCCGCAAAGGTTTTTAAAGGGCAACGTCATACAACACAAGCACCCTATCCGGACCTTGTTACGATTGCATCCTGATCAACGGGCAGGTACAATGAATTTGAGTTTGATTCGGAGGTTTTGTTATGCTTGAAACTTGCCTGTTGGTCTGCTTAGGCCTGCTGGTCGGCGCAATGGATGCCTATGTCTTTCGCCATATGCCGGCGGGCTGGTTACTTGACTATGGTGAAACCGATCTGGAAGCCGCCGAGAAGGCTCAGGCTGGTTTTCAATATTTTCCGCATGGGTTGCTCCTGATACTGTCGGATGGTTTCATTTTCGGATGCGCGCATCTGACAATGGGCATCACTTTGCGCTTGTTCATCGTCCTCTACATCGCGCAGCCGTTGCTTCTGATGATGGCGGCTGATTTCAGAACACGCATTATTCCGGATCAGTTCATCATCGCTTTGCTTCCGGGCGGGGTCCTTCTGTGGCTGATTGATGGTTTTTCAGGAGAAGTGCCTTTTTTACGCGGCCTCTTGCTTCGGGTCGGAGCAGGCTTGTTGGCTGGTCTTTTGCTTTATGGCTGTGGTTTTATTGCCGGACGGCTGATGAAGCGCGAGGCCATGGGAATGGGGGATGTTAAATTGCTCTCGGCCTGTGCTTTTGTAACCGGCTTTTCTGATTTGCCGTTCCTGTTTTTTCTGTCTTTTTTAACGGCCGCGCTGGTTGCCATCCCCATTTTAATCAGCCGGCTCTGGCGAACGACCGAACCGGAGATCGCTTTTGGCCCTTATATTGCCATTTCTACCCTTCTGCTTTTACTTTTTTCCGATCAGATCAGAAACCTGTGGCAAGCCTATCTGGCTTTGGTGTCCTGAACCGATATGAAACGAAAAACAAAACCAGAACCGATCATACGCCCGCCGCTTGGCATGCCTGGCGTCAAAATCCCGGAGGCTTCTCCCTATACGGAATGGGCAGGTCTTCTGCTTCTTTTGCACACCGTTTTATATCTGGTTGCCGTGTACTTGGGACAACATGAAACGTGGTTAAAAAATCTGTTTTCGGCAACAAGTTTAAAACAAACTTTGCTCTCGACGCTTGTCATGCAGGGTCTTTTTATCTTCCTGCCGGCCGTTTCTGTGGCTTGGTTCGGCAACATACCGGCGGAAGAAATAACGGGGCGCAAGGCTGCACCGGGCAGTCTTTTCCTGTCCTTAGCGGCTGGCATACCGGCAGCGGTTGTCTTTTTAGGCTTGAACAATCTTTTTATTTATCTGCTTTATCGCCACGGTGTCACGCTGCCCCTGTCGTCGGGATCCTCTTTACCGGCCGTTCAGGATATGCTGCATCTGCCGCGACTCTCTTTGATCCTGATCCTCTTGGTTGTGACAGTCATACCCGCTGTGGTTGAGGAATTTTTCTTCCGCGGTGTCCTTCTTGCTTCGTTGCAGTCCGGCGGCGCTGTTTTTTCGGCCATATTCTGGCAATCGGTTGCTTTTTCATTGTTTCACGCGGATACCTTGTTTATCCTGTCTCCTTTTCTGGCCGGCCTGCTGCTGGCTTTCATCCGATTGCACTGCGGCTGTCTCTGGCCTGCTATGCTGACTCATTTTTCACTGAATGTCTCTTCCATCGCTTTATCTTTTCTGTTGCCGGAACTGAGCGAATCGCTGATCCGTGATCAGGCGCAGCAAGCATACCCTTTGCTTTATGCGTCTCTGATAGCTGCCTGCATTGCTGCGGTTGCTCTCATTCCGATCCTGGTTCTGCTCGGCACTCAAAACAAAGTGCAAAAAAAGACCCGCCGTATTCATTTTTTCCCGGGGGACTTTAAATTTGCCTTGGCATTGATCCTGCAAATTGTTACAATGTTTCTATCGAATAAGAATTAAACCTGGCCTGAAACGGAGGAAGTGCATGAACCTTCAGGATCGGATTCAACGTGATGCCGCGACCATTTTGTCGATCATCAAATATGTCTTGATTGCGGCCATGGCCATCGTCCTTGTGTACCTTGGCTTTCGGCTGTTCGTGATTTTAATTCCCTTTGTCTTTGGCTTTATCATGGCCCGTCTGGCCGTTGTCATCGTGACGGGCAGCAAAACCCTTATCTACAATCTGAAGCTCAGGTCAAAAAGCAAACAAAGCGAGCTTTCAGAGGACACGAAACAGCAAAAGAAATGGGTACCTTATCCGCGCGGGCTGGCTCGATCCCGCGGAGAAAAACGGCTGATCATCTTCGTTTATTTTTTGCTGATTATTTTGATCATAGCCGCCATCGTCGGCGTCGTCATTGCCGGTATTGGGCAGCTTCGATCTCTGGCCGCCTATCTGCCCGACTTTTTCAGAAATAAAGAACCGCTTCAAAGCGTCATCGACTATCTGGAGTCCCTTTCTGAAAAGCTGGGTGTCATTGAGCCCCAATACCTGGATATGATCAAGAATGAACTGGTCCGGCTGCAAGGAAAGCTCATCGAGTCGATTCCGACCGTTGTAGGCGCCATTTTAAATGGCATCGCCAGTTTTGCCAGCAGTTTGCCCGTCATCTTCTTTGCCATCATTGTGGCCATTATGTCCGGTTACTATTTCATCGTGGACAGCCGCCGTCTCTATGTTTTCATGCGGCGCAATGTCGTAAGCAAGCAGTTCCGGGAAAAGACGGTGCGTCTGGTCGATTCACTGTCGACGACGCTGTTTCGTGTGATCGGCGGCTATTTGCTTTTGTTAGTCTTAACCTTTGCCATGGCCTTGGTCGGCCTGATTTTGATCCGCATGCCCTATCCGGTCGTTTTTGCTCTCATCGCCGCTATTGTCGATTTGCTGCCCGTCCTTGGCCTGGCCGCCACGCTGATTCCCATCGCAATTTATCAGTTTGCGATCGGCCACATTCTGGGCGGCCTCGGCGCCTTAATCCTGTTGGGTGTCATGACAACGGTCAGGCGCGTCATTGAGCCCCCCATCCTGGGCGGAGCCATGCATCTTCACCCCATGGCCACGTTGGCCTCCATGATTATTGGTGTGGCCGTCTATGGGCTGGCGGGCATTTTGATCGGCCCCGTTATTCTGGTCATTGCAAAAGAGGTCATCACATTGTATGGCATCGATGAAAAGCTTCGGTCTTTCTTTGGTGATCTGCTGAACCG
This sequence comes from Clostridia bacterium, assembly GCA_018056585.1. GTDB lineage: Bacteria > Bacillota > Clostridia > Saccharofermentanales > UBA5734 > JAAYBY01. Next base: position 5,398 of record JAGPFK010000074.1, read on the forward strand.
AGTCATCACCTGAAGATTAATCACTGGTTTCCTGCGATTGGTTTTCCTGAGCTTTTTGAGCTTTCGCGATGTTTTGCTCATGCTCCTCCAATTTTTTGGCAAAAAGATTCCGGCCGCTTCCGTCGCCGCTGGCGCAGAAATAATAATATTGATGTGATTCAGGCCAAAGAGCAGCGCGGATCGCGTATTCACCAGGTGAACTGATGGGTCCCGGCGGCAGTCCTTTATACAGATACGTGTTGTACGGGCTGTCGAATTGTTGAATATCTTCTGTCAGCAGCCAGAGTTTGACCTTTTGTCCGGCTTCTTTACGCAGGTAATTGATGGTTGCGCAGGAGCTCAACGGCATATCGCCTTTGATCCGGTTGCTGAATACGCCGGATACCGTTCTCATTTCTTCAACCATCTGACACTCATTCTGAACAATAGATGCCAAAGTCAGCACTTCATCCATGGACATGCCGATGTAGGCCGCACGCTCATAAAATTCATCCGTCAGCTTTTGTTCGGTGTTGTTCAGGAAGGTGCGGATAATGGTTTCTTCGTCGGTGTTGATGTCGAATTCATAAGTATCAGGGTATAAGTAGCCTTGTAAGAGCCAATCGCGCCCCTCTTTTTTTTCAATTTCAGTGACAAATCGATAGTCCAGGAAAAGCTGAGGATTGCGGACCATGCTGTCCAGGACCGCTTCATCAAAACGAACGCCGGCTTCACGCAACCGAGCCTTGACCTCTGAGTAAGAGAGGCCTTCCGGAAAGGTCACGCGAACCGAATGTGGCTTCTGGCACAAGATAAACATGATTTCATCGTAGCTTAAATCCGGCAGAACAAAATGTGTCCCGGCCATGTAGGATCCGTCAAAGCCATTGAACTTTGACAGGATGGTAAACATAAAGACATTTTTGATGATCCCTTTTTCTTCCAGGATCTCCGCAATCTGTTTGGTGTCAGACGCGCGGGGAATAACGATCTCAACCGCATTTTCGGTATTCTGATCAATCAAAGTTCCCTGGCTGTTCGAAAACTCTTTTTTAATCTGCTCGAAGCGGGCATTTTGGGACAAAACATAATTGAGGCCGAAGTAAAAACCAGCGGCTGCCACGCTGAGCAGCAGCAGGGTAATGACCACAACGCTGAGCGTTCTCTTTAGAATTTTGGACACAACACTATTCCTCCTTGAGGGATCCGGATGGTCCTCAGGCGCCATTTTTGCGCGCACGCTGCTTGGCGCGCTGTTCCGAATTGAGGATTTGCTTTCGCAATCGAATGGATTTTGGGGTGATCTCAATCAGCTCGTCGTCAGCGACGAATTCAAGGCATTGCTCCAGACTCATCACAACCGGCGGGGTCAGCCGCAAAGCGTCATCCGAGCCCGCAGCCCGCATATTGGTCAGGTGTTTGCGCTTGCAGACATTCACCACGACATCGTCGGTCTTCGGCGTCGAACCGACAATCATCCCCTCATAAACGGCCGTCCCCGGCCCAATGAACAAACTCCCGCGTTCCTGCGCGTTGTAGAGGCCATAGGTGACGGCTTCGCCCGTCTCAAAGGCCACCAGAACACCGTGTCCGCGTGTTTCGATGTCCCCTTTTTGTGGCTCGAAACCCGAGATGATGCTGTTCATTATACCATGGCCTTTTGTGTCGGTCAAAAACTCTGACCGG
>JAGPFK010000075.1 GCA_018056585.1 Clostridia bacterium
ATCAATAAAGCAATGCGAAGTAAACTCCAAAGAAAGGACTTTAATTTTTGGAGCCGCTCGCTGCGTTTAGCAAAATCTTCTTTCCCAAGTGACTGAATGACAGTTGAAAGATCCTTGCTTTTTAATTTTAATATAGATCGCCTGCTCATCGCTTTTCTCTCCTTAATCAGCCAGATAAAAGACCCTGCGGCCAATGATCCGATAGACAATCGCCAAAATGAGTCCAATGATCAAAAAATAGAACCAGGCCTGAGCGGCACTTAAGTGCCATAAAAGTTCCTGGAAAGCCGTTTGATAGATCATGTGCATCATTTGATTTCCAGAATGTTCGGTTCCATATTCGACGAACGTGTCGATCAGGGTATAAACGATATTCAGAAGGATAATGGGTGATATCGTTGGGATGGTAATTTTCCAGAAGGTATCCCAGGCCGACGACCCCTCTATTTTTGCCGCTTCATAATGAGACTCTGGGATGTTCTGAAGGCTGGCTAAAAAGAGCAGGATCTGAACACCGGATTTCCAGGTCAAAGTGAAAATCCGATTGACGATATCGGTCAGGAAACTGACGATGTTGTTGGGTATATTGGCCTGACGCAAGATGTCTTCCAGTCCGGAACTTTGAAAAAGATAGACATTTTGCGCCGCCCCGCCCAGGCCGCCGCCGGAAAATACCTCATTTTTGAGAATCAGCATCACAACGCCAGAAGCCACGATCACCGGCAGGAAAAAAACAGCGCGGAAAAATGTTCGGCCGCGAAAAGGCTGACTCAGAATCACGGCAATAAACAAGCTGTAAACCAAAATAATCGGCACTTCATAAGCCAGATCCGTTAACGTGGTTGTCAGACGGCGCAGATAATTTGGATCTTCCAGCAGCAAATACAGGTAATTTCGAAATCCGACATAAGTTGCCGTAAAGGTTCCCTGATCGGTCATCCGCACCTGAGAGAAGGAAAAATAAATGGATTCAATCACCGGCCTGGCAAAGAACATCAGGAACCCAATGATCCAGGGCAAAATAAAAACATAGCCGTAACGCTGCTTCTTTTTCTGATAGCTCAGCCTTTTGCGAGCCATATCAGGTCCCCCTTTCGGTTATGACATAATCGAGGGCATCAATGATCTGACCATCGATTTCAACCGGGTGGTCGTTGTAGTTAATGGTAATCGTGTAGCGAAAACCATAGGAAGTCTGACGCACATTTTCTTTTAAAATGCGATGATCCGTCATCGGAAGATGAGAGACAATCTGAAGGACCGGGCTGAATTCGGCGTATTTTTCTGACGCGTATGCGATCCAATCCCGGTAATTGGCACTGTACAGGGCGTTGAGTCTGGTATCTTTTAGATTTTCAGAATCAGCAGAAATCCAGCTAAACATCGGGCTTGTACCATACTCAAGGCAGCAAAGAAAGGCTTTATCTGGATCACTGTGTAAATTAATGGCTGACCCAGCCATGGAGATGTAGCCGTGCAGGACAGCCTGGTAAAAAGGTATTTCTTCGTTTTCGATTGAGAAATGGCTTGAGCCGGTTGGTACATTTACAATGTGAGAGGCATACCGCGCCGCATAGATATTGCCGGTTTCAAACATAAAATTGGGGACACTGGCTGCCGCAGCTTCAAGGGCATCACAAATCAGGCCGGGGACATCGGCCCGGCTCACGCCCCGGATGCCGAAGTCAGAATAAACCATGCTGCCCAAACCTTCAAAAGCCAGACAGGACTGATTGAGTTCACAAAATGACGGAAGATAGTCCGATACAAAATGCTGATAGTACCGCGGCGATGTCAAATACCAGCGCACATCATATTTCCGGTCGTGAACAGCCAGGTCATAGTCCATGGAAACATGCGCAATGTTCACCATGTTCATGGCCGCATGTTCATATTTGCTGAAACCATGACCTGTTTTTGTGATGTTGACAAAATCGGTGTTCAGATAGAGCGAGCCGCCCTGTTCCTCCACTTGTCTTTTCAGTGCATCCAAATCAGATTTTTTGCCGACAACCGGATCGATCTTGGCACTCGCTGGCATTTGCCAGAGAAAGCTGTCTTCTTCCCAGGCAGAATAGCGAAAGATTTGATTTTTGATCCCGGCAGCAGAGAGTGCTTCAGACATCTGACAGGCATCATTAAAAGCAGTCAGCCTGATGTCTCGGTTTACGGGAATACCCAATACCGGCACTTTTTTCCTGATATACCCATAAGTGTCCACATAAAACGGGCTTTCTTCCTGCTTATTAAGTTCTGTCTTAAGTTTTTTGTTTTCTTGAAGATATTGGCGATAACGTTCGGCCATTCCCATGTAATTGGCCTTTTCACCAGACAGAAAATAATAGCGTACCGTATAGTTTTGATGAATTGCCGCTCTGCGTTCAGCCACTGTGACATCTTTGCTGATCCAGTTTTTTGCAGGCAGTCGGACCGTTGATGTGGACCGAAAAAACAATCGTGAATTCACCGCATTGTAACTGTTGTCTTTTCCGTTGATTTTTGCCTTAACACTGCAGTTTCCTTCATTTTCAGTGATGACTGCCAAAAAAGCGGATCCATCAACCTGCATTCCAAAAACAGGCATTAAAACTGGACATTCATAAGGCCCCAAAAACTCACGGGGTTGAAGCGCGTTTTGCCCATAGACCATTTCTTCATACGAATCAGCTCTTATCATGCCGTTGTTTAAATGAATCAGGGCACCGGAGCCATCCGGCACAAACAGATATCCTTGATGTTGATCACTGCAGGCCCCAAAATAAGGCAAAAGTTCAATGCTGAGCACCTGGCAATCAGCCCGTTCCTCAATCTCGTCAGTTATAACGCTGGCTTCAAGGTATTCTTCATCCAGCAAAAACCGGACTGGAACAGAGAAATTTTCTTTGACGAAATCGTACCAAAAGACGATGCCGCCGGGTATTTTCTCAAACGTGACTTCCCCTTTTTCAAAAGCATGAAAAGCGGATGTGGCCAGCGCCCCGGCCTGAAGCGTATTTGAAAAGATCGCGATGATCTGCGAGGCCATGGAATGGCGCAAAGCGCCTTTGGCCACTCGATCGTCTTCCCGATCCTGTGGATTTGAAAACCAGACGCTTTGATCTTCGCGGTTGACAACAGCAATTTCCCCGGTTTGAAGCTTGGCATGCAATTCCAGTGTTTTTGTCTGAGCGATCGGCTCAAAATCAGAAGGCAGGAGAGGATTTTTTGTTTCAAGATCGACAGCAGCGGTTTTGCGCACAGATTGCAACCTTTTCGGTTCTCCTTCCTGATTCAGTTCCTCATCCATCGCAGATTTTGTATCATCCGGAACAGAGGTACAACCGGCAGCCAGACCGAAAAGCAAAGAGAAAAGCAGCAGGATGACCATTGAACGGCACAAGAGTTTTTGCGTATTTTTTTGAATTGTTGTCACAGCCGCCACCTCACAGTCGGAACATAATCTCATTAAAAATGGTAAAGAAGAAAATATACAATTGCTGAAACAGACTGTAAATCAATAACATAATAAATGCGATGATCATCATGCCAACCACTGTCAGCAATAGATTCCAGATTGTCTGTTTAAAGGTGAACTGATGAATGATGCGCATGGCTTGAAACAAAACCAGGCCACTCCAGATGTAGCCGGCTATCTGGACACAGGTCAAAAAGACCCCCATATCGTACGTCAAAAAGTGAGACAAAACGACAGAAAGCAAGGTCATCAGAAGGTATGGAAGCAAAGCATAGCAACTGCCAATGATAATCTGGCTGGTTTTTCCTTCTCCATCCATCAGCGTACACAAGGCCCGGTTTGATGTTATCCAAAGCGCCACAATCAGAGCGGTGACCAGAAAAATGTTGAGCACGTTGATTTTATCCAAGCGATTGGGATTAAAAATGAATCCCGTTGCCTGCCGCTGCAGAACCGATGTGACAAATGCCATCAAAGCCATAAAAATTGAAACAGAATAGCTACCTTTACCGTCCCACTTGATGCCTTCGGATCCAATAATGGGATGCAGCATCAGGTAAAAAGGATAAATGATACCCTTGTCATGAATTTTCATGATGGCATTCCCCCTTATGTCGCTTGCCCATCCTTTTCCGATATAGCGTCAGCAGCTGTTTACGTTTTCCGATGAGCTTAATAAGAACATACAGACCGAGGATGGACAAAACCAAAACGGTGAAATGTTCACGAACCCAAAATAAAGTGTAGCCGCGGAACGCTTCGGAATACCCCTTTTTATCATTGGCCATTTTAAAAGCCTGCATGGCAAGCTGATATTGTTCGGTCTGATAGTAGGCTTTCCCAATACCGACATAAGCCAGCGGATAGTTGCTTGAGCGCATGATGACTTGATGCCATGGTTCCAGTGCTTCCTGATAACGGCCATCATTGTAAAGCGAGATGGCTTTATGAACGACAGAGCCAAATTGCGTCAGGCTAAAAACAGTAATGGTGCCGCGCGCTTCATCAAGAACAAGGATTTTATCATCGATTGATTCAAGAGAAACCGGATTCTTGAACGCGCCCAGTTGGTCGCCCATGGTCCCGAATACAAAAACCGGATTGCTGTCCTGATCATACTGGAAAACTTTTCCATAGGTTGCATCCAGCACACTGATAAAGCCGTTTTTATCGACATGAACATCAACAAACGCGGAGGCCTTCGCTTTATCGTTGATCCAGACGGTCCTGAGATCGCCATAACGCGCGCTCGCATAGGAGTTATCCTCCGGAACACGGAGAATGTTCACACCCATTGCATTTAACTTTTTGATTTGCTCCCTGTTTGTCTCCGAATACCGGACAACCGCGTAGATGAAATCCTCATCATCGATATATACATTTGAATATTCGATCGGAACAAACGCAGCCATCTGGCGCCGCTGTTCACGAGTCAGCAGACGCTTCCACATCAAATCCAGCGCCACTTTGAAAGTCATTTCCACACGGTTGCTGCCGAAATAGCTGATGAATTCATTTTGTTCGTCAACACTCAGCAATCCTTTATTTTCACCAACAGAGTAAATGTACAGGCGGCCACCGCGGTCAACCACGATTTTGGATGGCTTATACAGCTCCTCAAATCCCTGATCAATCACATCGGCTTTGGGAGCCGGATAATCAAAAAGCACCTGTCCGGACGGATTGACTTTCAGAACACGAGCATTGTTCTGATCACAGATATAAAGATCACCTGTCTTTGTGACAAAAATACCTTGTGGATTATTGAGCGTCTCCGTTTTTCCCGCCGCATCGAAAGTTTGATACTCCCGAATAAAATGCAGGTCTTCATCCAGGACAACGATGCGATTGTTGCCGCTGTCCACGACATAGAGCAGCCTGCTTTTTTTCTCAAAAAACAAATCGGATGGACTTAAAAAATGTCCGCAGCCAGCGTTGAGGCCGCTCCATTCATATTCTGCCAGATAGCCATTGGGTGCCGGCACAGCTTCTTTCCATTCATCATATACGTATCCGCGATAAGGTGCTTCTCCGGAAGCCTGAACAGATGTTGGCAGCAGGATAACCAGAGCAGCCAGGAAAAAAGAGACAATCCTTTTGGTCATGCTGTATCCTCCATACCTCAGTTTTTGATGCCTGAATAGGCCATGGTCTCAATGATTGAAGACTGCGAAATCAGGAAAATGATGACTGGCGGAATCATCAGGAAAAGGGCAACGGCCGCTCCGGCGCCTGCACGGGCAATGCCGGACGTCGTGATTTGCTGCAACACAAAAGGAAGCACTTTCATTTGCTCGTCATAAATATACGTTACGCCAGTTGTGTTCCAGAATTGCTGGAAAGTAAAAATAACCAGGGTCAGCCAGGCCGGCTTCACCAATGGCATGACAATATGCCAAAATTGATGATAATCACTGGACCCGTCAATCCGAGCGGCTTCCAGCATATCATCCGGGATGGCCGCCACCATGTATTGCCTCATCAAAAAAACGCCAAAAGACCCTGACATAGCCGGCAGCAGGATAGCCAGGTACGTGTTGATCAGAGAGAGCTTCGAAATAATAATGTACTGTGGAATGCCAGTCACTTCCGGCCTGAATAGAATCGCCCAGACAACAATGCTGTAGTAAAGAGCATGGCCAGGGAAGCTGAATTTTGAAAGCGGAAAAGCGGCCATAGAAGCAATGATGATGTAAAGTCCGGTCCCGACGATGGAAATAAAAAGGCTGTTAAAAAGATAGCGGGAAAAAGGAACCCAAAGATTTTGCACCAACTGCATCATCATGGTAAAGTTCTCCAGCGTCGGATGCATCACAAAAAATCGCGGCGGGAAGAGAAATAATTCATTGATTGGCTTAAAAGCTGTCACGATGGTGTATACCATGGGCAAGACCATAAAAGCCGCAAATAATAGCAAGAACAGAAAGATTGCAACGGTCCCGCCTGTAGAGCGGCTGACTCTCTTTTTTACATGCAGGACGCTTCTGCGTTTTGTTGTCTTTTCGTCTTTCGGCATCGCTCGATCCCTCTTTTCCTTTTCGGCAGCCGTCACGCCGGATTGATCCGGCTGAGCAGGTTCCGGATCAAACGCCAGGCCAGCAGCATCCCGCAAAACAAAACCACTGCAATGGCTGAGGCATAACCCATTTCAAATCGGATAAATCCGAAGTCGTAAATATGGAGCACAATCGTGTGCGTCGAATATTCGGTGCTTGGGAATCCGGTCAAAGCCATGGATTCATAGCCGACCGCAAAAGAAGTTGAAATAGACATCACCGCACCAAACAACAGCTGCGGAACCATCTGAGGCAAAGTCACGTACCACAGTTCCTGAAACCGATTATGGACGCCGTCAATGGCGGCCGCTTCATACAGAGAGCGGTCAACAGCCTGCAACCCGGCGACGAAGGCCAGAAAACCCGCGCCCATGCTCAGCCATAAAATAACCAGAACGACGATCCAGATGTTGTATTTGGGATCATAAAGCCACTGAACCGGCTCTTTAACAAGATTTAGCCGCATCAGTGTGCTGTTGACCAACCCATACGCGTCACCGCTGAAAATATAAGTCCAGATAAAA
>JAGPFK010000076.1 GCA_018056585.1 Clostridia bacterium
GTCCCATCCCGCTCTCCCCGACACCGCCAAAAGGCAGGTAAGGACTGGCCAGATGAACAACCGTATCATTTACACAACCTCCTCCAAAGGAAAGGTCGTTTTGGATCTTTTTTTCTGTCCGTTTGTCTTTTGTGAACAAATAAAGAGCCAGGGGCTTGGGCCGCTTTCTGATCTCGTCAATGACTTGTGAAAGCTCCTGAAAAGTCAGGACGGGCAGAATGGGACCGAAAATCTCATCTTGCATGACCTTGTCGTCCCAGTGAATAGGGTCTAAAATAGTCGGCGCGATTTGCAGCGTGGCTTCATTTCCTGTTCCCCCGATCACAATCCGGCCGCTATCCATGAGCCCCATCAGGCGGTCATAATGTTTTCGATTGATGATTTTGGGATATTTCTCGTGATGACAGGGATCTTTCGTGTAGAACGTCTCAATGATCTGCACCATCTGTGTGATCAGATCGGCCTTTACATCCTGATGGACCACCACGTAATCCGGGGCAACGCAAGTCTGCCCGGCGTTTAAAAATTTTCCCCATACAATTCGGCGTGCAGATTGCCTCAAATCTGCATCTGCGCAGACAATACAAGGGCTTTTACCACCCAGTTCCAGGGTAACGGGTGTCAGATGTAAAGCGGCTGCTTCCATGACTTTTCTACCAACTCCTACACTGCCTGTAAAAAACAGGTAATCAAACCGCTCTTCAAGCAGCGCCTCATTGACTTCCCTTCCCCCCTCAAAAGCGGTGACATAATGGTCTTCAAAGCAATCTTTTATCATCTGGCACATGACCTTTGATGTTGCCGAAGCATAGCGAGAAGGTTTGATGACGACGCAGTTGCCAGCTGCCAGCGCTCCTGCCAGGGGAGCAAAAGTGAGTAAAAAGGGATAATTCCATGGGGACATAATCAAGACAACACCATAAGGCTCAGAAAGCCTGAAACTGGTTGAAGGAAAATGAATCCAGGGCGTTTTTGTTTTTTGCGGCGCAACCCATTTGGGCAGATGCAGGATGAGATGATTTAATTCCTGGCGTACAACACCAACTTCCGTTTCATACGCTTCGAAAGGGTCTTTGTTGAGATCTTGTTTTAAAGCCCATAAAATCTGATCTTTGTTCGTGTCAATGGCTTGCCGGAGTTTCTTTAATTGCATCAGCCGAAAACGACAATCTTTTGTCTCTCCGCTTTGGAAATATTCTCTCTGCTTGGTCAGAATGGTCGGTATATCCATCGTTTTAATTTCCTTTTGTTGATTAGATAAAGTGTGCTTACCAACGATTTACAGCATGCTCAGCAAAAGCCATCATATCTTTGACTTGAAGCACACGGCCGTCATCCAGCACGGCTTCTCCGCTGAAACGTCCAAACACCTGATGGCAGGCAGTTTGAATAAAGAGCATTTTGTTTTCCGTATAGTTGTCAAAAACCGGCAAAAACTCCATTTCAAACCGCTTATCGCTGCTGGTGATGGTCCAGGGTTGGGTGTAACCGTCTTTTGGAATGTTGAATCGGACTTCTTCCAGTTTATGACACTGCCCTTGATAGAAAAGCATATTTTCTGTTGCCGCAGATGTATTGCCAAAGCCATATCCCAGATTGAATCCAAACAGCTCGCCGTCTATTCGCGTGCTTCCATTACTCCAGAACCATTCGTGGGAAAAGGGCCATACGCCGCGTCCCCAGTCCAGCAAGCCAAATGTATTCTCAGGATTTAAAATCCATTCTCTTTCGCCGAATACAGCATGGCCTGACGCCGGCATACAATTGATTTTATGGTTGTAATAAAAAGCATGAGGATCTTCATCAAAAGGGGTTGCCATCACAACAGAAGCATCATAAGGCTGATCCAGAACGATCTCAATATCCACAGGAACCTGTTTGGGGTCGGTTATTTTGGCATATAGTTTTCGTTGCCGGTCGCCTAATGTAAAAGCGACGTCAAAATACTTGCTCTGGTAGCGCAGGTCTCCTTCTTCGGCGCTACGGGGCATCGAAAGACGATTGAAAGGCAACAAGAGTCTCTTTTCAGAACAGATTCTCTGACCTTTTTCAAGATCGAGGAAAACTGCATTTACCGAGCCAATGTAAGACAAATGCCCAATGGTGATCTGAACACAGTACCGATCATTGCTGACCTGATAAAAATCCCACTCTTTGATCCGCCAGGGTGCCGCTTTGATATTTTCACGATTGTAAGTCAAAACAGGATGTGTTGAATAGCCAGATTGTCTCAGCGTTCCGTCATCTTTCAATAAAGGGCCGGGGGTTGTGATTTGATACTGCATAAAAATCCTCCTTTTCAGTTAGAAAATTTTTCGTCCGTTTTAATCGATAGAAGACGCGCTTTATGAAGACGAAAAGCCGGGATTAAAGGAATCAGTGTCAGACAATTCAAGATGGCTGATATTCTGAAAAGAGCTTCTGTCGGGATCATACCGGGTGTTCCATTGACGACGCCGGCAACCCCATATCGATTGATGATGAAGGAAGCGATAGCCGGCCCGATGATCATGGGCAGACAGACAAAAAAGATCTGTTTCAGCCCTTCAAATTGCCCTCGCTGATCTTCAGGGTACAAATTTTTATTCCAGGCTGTCAGTGTCTGCAAAGTCAGCACATATCCCGTGCCAACCGCAAAAGTCCCAATCAGCAATACAATCGTTTGAGCTGAAAAAGTAACAATCCAAAGTCCGATAAAATTGATGATTACAGAGAACAAAATGACAAAAGGAGACCGTCCCCGATCAATGAATCTGGCTGCCGGAATGGTGCATAAAACAGCGGCGACCAGGCCTACCCCCTGAATAACCCCTGTCATTGTATAACTAAGATTTAAGTAATTGACAAAATAGATGGTGATGTATGGGAAATAGACGTTAAAGCCGATAAAATAAACAAGCATGACCATAAACACCCAGAACAATTCCTTATTGCGGATCAATGTTTTGATTCGAAAAACCGAAAAAAATTGATGCCAATATCCTTCTGGATGTCGTTTTGCCTTTAATTCCGGATCATCCTCCAATGTAATAATCACAAGGACGCCAACAGCCATGACCGAGACGCCCATCACGACGAAAAAAGCAAAAAAATCAATAGCATCAATGACAATACCGGAAACAATCGCCCCAAAGATGGTGGCCAACACAGGCAAGGCAGCCAGTGCGCCGCCCAGTTTGCCACGATTATGAACATCGGAAATATCGGTCGTCCAGGGATTGAAACCGGCATCGTATCCCATTGATCCAAAAAAACTCATGATAGCATCCATACCTACCAGATAAACAGCAATGGAGGTTATTGATTTTTTAGGTAAAAACTCAGCAGCTCCAAAAGCAATGGTAAAGAGGCCCCAAAAAATATACCCGGCCGCGATAAAAGGCTTTCGCCGGCCGGCTCGATCACTTAAGGTCCCCATCAGGAAAGTGGAAAGTGTCGTGGCGACGGCGCTTACACCAACCATCCAGGCAATAATGGTGGGACTGGGCGCGATTTTTGCGTATACAAAATTGTTGAACCACGAGTTTTCAACATTCCAGCAGATTTGTCCCGCCAGTCCGACTACCCAAATGATGATCCAGTTCTTGACACTGATTTCTTTGCCATCCATGATCAATTCTCCGTTTTTTGTCCTGAACTTCTCATGCCAACCATTCCTTTTTTTTCCCTTACAGCTGCCAGAGCTTTTGGCAGCTGGTTGAAACACCTAAGGCACCGGCACTGAGCGCCGCATAAACATCTTCACGTGTACGGATCAGGCCGCCGGCAATCAGGGGACGATCAAAGGCTTGAACAGCCATTCGAATGGCTTTTTCAGAAATACCAGGCAAGATCTCCACCAGATCCGGCTGACAGGACTTAACATTGACTTCGCCTTCTCTCAGCGCAGCTGAATCGAGCAGAAAAAGTCGTTCTATGGTATATAAGCCAAGGGCTTGTGCAAAACGAACACAAGTCGGCTTTGTTGTGATGATTCCATCCGGCTTCGCTTGCAAAGCCACGTAACGCAAGCCCTGAGAATCCGGTCTCAAACCACTGATCAGATCAACATGTAAAAAGCATCGTTTTCCGGCCTGCCTGACCAGTTGGCACTGGCTGTTCATGTCATTGATTGAAGAGGTCAGCAAGAAAATGATCGCCGGGGGTCCTAACAAAGCCGGCTCGAGGTCTGCTCCATCACGGACCGCCGCAATAACAGGGCTTTTCACAATTTCATCAAACAGAAGCTGACGTTCCATAGATCCGACTGCGGCATCCTTTCTTTTTATTCACGGATAAACTTTTTCACGGTGTTTTCTTCATTATGAAGGCTTTTTCGCCGTAAGGCAAATCGGGCAAGTTGCGGGTGGCCACAACATCTACGCCGGTTTCCAATACGTTTTTTATGATGACGTCACCTATTCGAACCGGCAAAGAAACACGGCAGGCCCGTATGGCCAGAAGGCAGGGAAAAATCAAGTCTTTGGGAATCGGCGTTTTGGTCTTGACACTCAACGGTTCCCGGCTGCCGGGAACCAGAATGACGCTGGTGACCATTCGCATGGGCCTTTGTACTTCGTCCCTGGCATATCGTTCGCCTCGGATACAGGCATGCCCCAAAACCTGTATCACTTGGCCCTGTTCGATTTGAACCTCCAGGCGGCAGCCCATTGGGCAGTTGATGCAAACGAGTTCCCTTGTCTCCTGGCTCATGGATTTTTCCCTTCTATCTGTAATGTCAGCTCATGAATGGGGCGGCCGGCCAGCCGCTTGCCGTCCAGATCGATCACAGCCATCTCACCGGGGGTTAAGATCAATCGTTTTTGGCGCAAGATCGGCGTGCCATCTGCATCGATCCGGATGGTCCCTTGTTTATAAACAGCATCTGGGCGAAAGGTCAAATGAATCGGCTCTTTTCCGATCGGTTGGGAGATCCGCTGAGGAACAAGACCACGGACACCCGGTCCATCCTTGACCTGTATTTCTGGTCCCGCGGCTTTCATTTTCTCGTTGATCCAAAGAACGGCCGCCTCGCCTGCTCTCTTCGCTTCCTTCGATACTTCGTCGACCAGGTCATGCACATGCAACACATTGCCGCAGGCAAAAATACCCGGAACCTGAGTGAGCAGGTTCTGATCGACGTAGGGTCCCTGAGTGGCATCGGACAGCCTGACTCCGGCTTGGCGGGACAGCTCGTTTTCTGGGATCAAACCAACCGACAAGAGCAGCGTATCGCAATCGATCAACGTTTCCGTCCCCGCAATGGGCTGATGCGTCACTGGATCCACTTCAGCCGTTACCACGCCGGTGAGCCGCTCCCGACCTTTGATTTCCACAACCGTGTGATTCAGCAACAGCGGAATGTCAAAATCATGGAGACACTGGACTACATTGCGGGTCAGCCCGCTGGAATAAGGCATGATTTCAACACAGGCCAACACCTTGGCACCAACACAGGTCATGCGCCTGGCCATAATCAAGCCAATGTCACCGGAGCCGAGAATGACAATGCGGCGTCCCGGGACGAGGCCCTCCAGATTCACCAGGCGCTGGGCTGTTCCCGTTGTCATCACACCGGCACAATTGGTTCCCGGTATCGCCAATGCGCCGCGTGGTCTTTCTCGGCAGCCCATGCTCAGGATCACCGCACCGGCCTGAAACTGTAAAAGACCGTGGCTGGAACTGACTGCCGTCACCAACCGGTCAGGTGTGATGTCAAGAACCATCGTACCGCATAAAAATGGAATATCACGTTCCAGAACCTGCCGGATCCATCGGTCCGCATATTCCGGTCCGGTCAGCTCTTCGTGAAAAATATGAAGACCAAATCCATTATGAATACACTGTGGCAAGATGCCGCCCAACCGGTCATCCCGTTCAAGGATCAGTAAATTGCGGCATCCGGCATCCCATGCCGAAACAGCCGCCGCCAGACCTGCCGGCCCGCCGCCTATGATAATCAAGTCTATGGCTTTTTTGTTCAGCATGATCACTGCCCCTTTCCGGGTATGAAATCATCTAAGGTACCGGCCAGAATCCGTGAATGTCCACCAAATTTAGTCAGCTCCGTCTGCGGAATGCCTAGTTCCTGACTGAGCAAGTCAAGGACACGGGGCGTGCAAAAGCCCCCCTGGCAACGTCCCATGCCCGCTCGTGTGCGCCGCTTGATGCCATCCAGTGTGACGGCTCCTAAAGGCTGATGAATCGCATTTAAAATCTCCGCCTCCGTAACTTGTTCGCACCGGCAGACAATGCGGCCACAGGATGGATTTTGTGAAATCGCCTGCTCCCGTTCTGAAAGATTCATGAGACGAAATGGTTTCACATGGGGATAGGGCGGATAAAATATATCTTTTGGGGATGCGGATAAACGCTCCGCTACTTCATTGGCTAATTCGACGCCGATGGCAGGAGCTGCTGTCAATCCGGGTGATTCGATGCCGGCTGCATTGAAAAATAAAGGAACATCTTCCGATTCGCCCAGAATAAAGTCGTCTCGGTCACAGTGGGCTCTGATCCCGGCAAATGTTGTGATAAAACTTCGCGTTGGAATCTGAGGCCAGATCAGCGAGGCAACGCGCTGGATTTTCTCTAACCCTTCTGCCGTGGTGCGAATATCATCTTTTTCCGAAATGTCTTCAGCCGTAGGTCCCAAAAGGATCGTGTCTTCAACTGTTGGCGTAACGAGAATCCCTTTGCCCATCGCAGTCGGCAATTGAAAAATGGTCGCACGAAAGGCATTTCCATAAGCCTTATCGATCATCAGGTATTCCCCTCGGCGCGGGATAATGTGAAAAATATCTTCGCTGATTTGATTGTTGATGGTATCGGCATAGACGCCGGCCGCATTCACCAGAGCCCGGCTTTGGACCGGGCCGGCGGGTGTATCGCAAAGAAATCCCACAGATGTTTTCCGAACGCCTGTCACCTCTGTGTTGAGCCGAAACTCAACGCCATTTCGCAGGGCATGCATCGCAAGACGGATGGTCAGTTCATAAGGGCAGCTGATACCGCCGGTC